>JADFRH010000110.1 GCA_022561415.1 Planctomycetota bacterium | reverse complement strand
AGCCGGTCGCGCACGCGCTGGAACGCGTCCCACTGCGGATACAGCGCCGAAAGCTCCCGGTGCGCCATGAACTGCATCTTGCCCCAGTGCGGCCTCCCCCCGTGGTTCAGGAACACCGCCTGGCAGTCGCGGAAGAAGGGACCGTGCTCGCGCCGATAGCTCTGGTGCACGGATATCGCCACGCTGTCCCGGCCCGTGTGCGGGCTGATCAGGCAGTCGTCCCCCTTGACCGTGCGGTACTCGATGGGCCAGCCCACCTCGTCATGCGCCAGGATCACCTCCCGGATCTCGCGCAAGGTGTCCGGACCGTCCGCGAAGGGCACCGAAAACTCCATCTCGTTGAACTTGGCCGTGCGCGGCGAGGGAAAAACCTCGTGGCTCCATCCTATCCGCTCGCCCTCCTCGAACTCCATGCTCGGATCCGCGTCCGTCTCGCTCAGCGTTTTCAGAATGCACGAGTCGTTGGCCTTCGTGTAGAAAATCTCGAAGTGCCGGTCGGATCGGCCGTGGTGGATTGGTGCGGGGGCCGGGGTGCGTGGTTCGCCGCTACCTGATCCAGCTGCCGCGTCGCCCGCTGATCCGTCTTCACCAGTCTTGCCTTCTACGATGACCCGCTCGACTTCTCCGACGAACTGCTTTCGGAACGCCAGCGACAGCTCCCTTTCCAGGTCGGCCAGGCGGGTCATGCGGTCTCGGGCGATCTCGGCCGGTATGAAATCCTTGATCCAGCGGAAGGCGGCCGTCTGCTCGCGGGGGCTGAAGGGGAAGGCGTGAATCTTGGAGAATCCTGCATAGCGGGCGATGCCGAGGGTCTCGGCGAACTCGGCCTCCGTCTCGCCGGGGAAGCCGACGATGATGTCGGTGCTGATGGCCGGCCGGTCGAGGGCCTCTCGTACGCGGTCGATCATCTCGACATACGCATTGGCCCCGTACTGGCGGTTCATTCGGGAAAGAATCCGGCCACTACCCGACTGGAGCGGCAGGTGAAGATGCGGTACACAGTTCTCGTGCTCCGCGAGGACGGCCAGCAGCGCCTCATCCACGTCGCCGGGCTCCAAACTCGAAATCCGCAGCCGAGCCAGCCCGTCAACCCCCGCCAAGGCGCGTACGAGGTCCGCCAGCGGCGATTTCTTCTCCGGTCGGCCCTGCGGGCTCGCCGGCCAGCGCTTGCGGATGGCCGTCTCGCGCCCATACGCGCCGAGGAATATTCCCGTGAGAATGATTTCCTTAAACCCCGCCTCGACAAGACCGCGAACCTCGGCCACGGCCGCCTCGATCGGCTTGGATCGAAGCTGCGGTCTGAGCCGAGGGATGATGCAATAGGTGCAGAAGGCATCGCAGCCGTCTTGAATCTTGAGAAACGCGCGCTGCCTTCCCTCGAAGGATTGGATCCGAGCGTCAAAGCCCGCGACGCGTTCGGTCGCCGAGTCCGAGCCTGGGTTGACATTGGCCAGAGCGAGGGGAACAATCTTATCGGGTGAGCGGAACAAAGCGGACGACGAGACACCCTCCCGAAGCTGAGCTTCAACCGGACTCATAGATATCTCATTCCCATCGTCGTCCGGACTGGCAAAGCCAGCTTGCTCGCGTGTTTGCGTGTTTTCCGACTGGCAAAGCCAGGTTGTCGACCCCGGCGCGCCGGGGCTTGCCGGCTGCCCAGGCGGGTGGTTTCGGGGGTCGGTCGATCGCGTCAACAGAAGGTCGGCCACCAGCCTGCGAATCTCGGCACAGACATCGACGTCGTGCCCGAGCACCGCTATGACGTGTGGTATTCCTCGCAAACGACCTGTGTCCGCAGACGCACCGCAGCCAATAATGATGACCGGGGTTCTGCCGCCGCGCGAGATGCGGCGGACGGCCTGGCGGCTCTTGCGGGTGGCCGTCGCGGTTACCGCGCAGGTGTTGACGACCGCGATATCGGCGTCTTGCCCGCGTTGCACGGGGTCGAGGCCGAGCGATTGAAGAACCTCGCGGACCTGCTGCGATTCGTACTGATTGACTTTACACCCGAGCGTCACGAGTTGATACTTCCCGCTCATGACGGGAAATGTAACGGGTCGCCGGCACGATTGAAAGCCCGGTCGGCTGATCGGGGCGCTCGCGGCGGGCGGTAGCACAAACAAGCGTGAGTATGTTGTAATGGCGAGTTCACAGGCCGTATGGGGCCTAGACCTGGGGCGCAGCGCACTCAAGGCGGTCAAGCTCCGACCGGGCTCGGACGGTAACGTCGAGTTGATCGCTCAGGATCTCATTGAACACGCCCAGGTTCTGACCCAGCCCGACGCCGACCGAAACCAACTCATCAGTGCGGCCCTCGAGAAGTTCCTCTCGCGAAACGACATTTCCAAGGATTTCGTGATCGTATCCGTGCCCGGTCAGCAAACGCTGGCGCGTTTCACGAAGCTTCCGCCGGTCGAGGCGAAACGGATCCCCGATATTGTCCGGTACGAGGCCGACCAGCAGATTCCCTTCGATATGGACGAGGTCATCTGGGACTACCAGACCTTCCAGCGGGAAGGCGCGCCCGATCTGGAGGTCGGCATCTTCGCGATGAAGCGCGAACTCATCAGGGAGCATCTGCTGCACTTCGAGCAGGCGTCGATCGAGCCCATGGCCGTCCAGTCAAGCCCGCTGTCGGTCTACAACGCGGCGCATTTCGACGGGATGCTGGGGAACGAAACGACGATTCTACTCGACATCGGGGCGGAGAACACCGACCTCATCATCGCTACGAAGGACACCTTCTGGACACGAACGGTTCCCATCGGCGGCAACCACTTCACGGAGGCGCTGGTCAAGGCATTCAAGTTGACGTTTTCAAAGGCGGAAAACCTCAAGCGTTCGGCCGCTACGAGCAAGTATGCCCGGCAGATTTTCCAGGCCATGCGTCCCGTTTTCGCGGACCTCGTGCAGGAGCTGCAACGATCCGTCGGTTCTTACTCTTCCACGCACCGCGACACGAAAGTGGAGAAGGTGATTTGCTTCGGCGCCGCGAGCCGACTACCCGGTCTTCGGAAATACCTGCACCAGAATATGGGCATACCCGTCACGATCGCCGACACATTCAGCAAGGCGGTTCCCGGCGGCGGCGTCGATCAGGCCGAGTTGAAGGAGCGTACGCCGACCTTCGGTGTGGCGTACGGACTGGCCGTTCAGGGATTGGACCTCGCCAAGGTATCGTGCAATTTGCTGCCGGTAGAGATCGCGAAGCAGCTGGTCTGGCGGAGAAAACGTCCGGCCTTTGCCGCGACGGCGGCCTGCATCTTCCTTGCGGGGAGTCTGATCTGGTTCCGGCAGACGTCGGACATGCGGGCCCTGGCCGCGGGCGCCGCCGCGAGTGCGCCAAACCCTGCCAATGCTGAAGACGCGTGGGATTTGATTGAGAGCGGACCGTCGATGGCTCTGCCCGAGCGTGTTCAGGCGCAGGCGATTCGCAACGCGGGGAAGAAACTCAAGAGGGAGCTTCAAGACTTCAGCGGACAGGGCGACACGGAGCGGGCGCAGACGGAGTCGATCATTAGGATGCACGACTCGAAGGCGACCGTCCCGCGTATCCTGCAGGCGATCCACGAGTCGGTGCCCGTCCTGCGAGGCGCGTTGGGCAAGGCGACAACTCAGGAGGAGGTCTTGAAGGCTCTTGCGTCGGGTGCCTCGCCGCGTACCCGGCGAAAGCAGATATGGATCGACCGAATCGACATGCAGTTCCAACCGAACGTCAATGAGATCGTGTGGGAGAGCGTTTGTCCGGGCACAGCGGAGGAACCGATTAACGATCCGGACTCGGACCTGCCGGCTTTCAAGATTGAGATCAGCGGGCGTACGCCCTATGCGGATTCCGGGAAACTCCTGTGTGAAGAGTTTCTGACCGCATTGCGGAAGAACGGTCGCAAACCGGAGGCCGGGTTCTATTTTGACAGGGTCTACTTGTTTGACCGGGTCAAGGTCCCCTTGCCGGCGTCTACATCGTCGAAGGCATCTACGGGCCGGTCATCGCACAGCTTCGGTCAGCGAGGCGCGTTCGGGGCGAAGACCGCCGCCGCGCGGACACCAAGCGTTGATCCCGCTCTGCTCGATCCGGTGACCCACGAGCGCATCGAGGACGACTGGGAGTTCGTGGTCTGGATCGACGCGATTCCCGAGGATTACGTGGCGCCGGAAGGCGAGGGAGGGGACGGCGACTAGCGCGGACTGACGGCGCGTCGCCGGCGAACGTCGACGGAAGAAAGGAATCCGATGGATTTTCTGCGACGGCACATGTTCTTCATCATCTGCGGTGTGGTCGCTGCGTCCGGGCTCGCGTTGGGCGGCCTGGGCCTGCAGGGCATGCCCAAAGTGCGCGAAGAGATAAAAAACGTCGGACGGCTATACAACGAACTCAACAGCCTGTCGTCATCACCCGTCAACCTCGCCCGGATCGAGGCCGAGAACGATCGCATCGACAAGATCAAGGACGACCGAGAGAAGGTCTTCGACAAGGCCAGGTCGCTGTATGGCTATGATAGACTTGTGGAGTCTGTCTTCCCCAATGGCGAGAACGCCGATCGGATCAGGTTTCGCCGTGTTTACACACAGGCCATGGACGACCTCTTCAACATGTTGCAATCCGGAAGCCCCGCGACGAGGATGGAGATCAAGAACTGGAACGACACGATCGCCGATGAGCGGGCCGAGATGATTGCGAATGGCGAAGACCCCGACGAGACAACCGAACCGGAGAAAACCCCGGCCGGGGTCCTGACGCTCAGCGGCGCCAAGCGCAACGCAGAGGCTCGTGCTAACCTTGCCGCCGCACAGCGGATGCGATGCTACGCCGTTCATTTCGCGGACGAGAAACCGTCCATGCGCAACTCCAGCCTCGAGTTTTCGGATGCGATGAAAGGCACCGGCGCGGGTGACGAACTGTATCTCGACGAGGTGTGGTGGGCGCAGGTCGGCTATTGGATCCAGAAGGATGTGATTGAGGCGATCACGGCGATCAACGACGAAGCGGCCGTCGAGGCCTCGAAGGCGGGCATCGAGTCGTCGGTGAACGTCATGCCGGTCAAGGACGTGATATCGATCCGGCTTTCGGACGGCTACATTCCTCGGGACGGCGAAGAGTACTTTGGCGACTCGCCCGGTGGCTACGCGCCGGCTCGCCCGGTCGGCACACCGGAGACCGTGTTCACACACTCCGGCTCGACCGACTGGTATGAGGTCGTGCAGTTCACGATCAAGCTCGTGATGGACCAGCGAGATATTCCAAGGCTGGTCAATCGGCTCAGCAAGGATCGGTTTCATGTGCTGCTGCGCGTGGCGTATAAGGTCGTACCGCCGAATCGGCGCATGATCGGAAAGATTTACGGCGCGGAGCCGGTGGTCAACGTGGTCCTGGATTTCGAGACCACCATGCTGGGCGAGGAGTTCCGCAAGTGGATGCCCCAGGACACATGTGAGATGTTCGAGATCGATTGCCCGGAACTCGAAGACGAGGAGGGCGACGGGTAGCGGGCCGTTCAAGGTCCAGGTGGAACCAGCTTCCCGCGCGTGCGTGAGGCGGCGGGTGGACGATGCCATACGGTGAGAGCGAGTTGTTCAACAGCCCGACAGGCAGTTCACTCGCTCGTCTTCCTTACGTCGTGATTCGGCGGGGTGGTTTCGCATGACGCAGTGCGACTGAAAGGGGTTCGGCGATGGCAAAACAGATGGTCGGTCCGCTCGAGCGGCACCTGGAAAAGGCGATTCTCGCGGTCGCGGGGATTCTCTTGATCGGCTCGGCCGCCATGTATCTCGTGACGTCGCCCAACGAGATCGAACTCGGTGGTGAGACGGTCACGCCGAGCACGATCGATGCCAAGCTCGCGAGCCGGGCCTTGAGTGTCCGCGAGGCCATCCGGCGGGCACGATCGGACTCAACTGACGTCGAGTCTTTGGCGCCCGGCTTTGAATCCACACTCGATCCGTTCCAGAGCGGGCGGATTCCGCTCACGCTCGTCTCCGCCGGGTCGATTGGTCCGCATGTTCCCGTGGCGGACCCGGCGTCCGCCGCGCCGGGGCAGCGATCGCTCGTGACGGTCGCGCCGCTTGGTAAGCCGAGCGTGACCAGCGGACGAAGCACGTTCACCTTCTTCGACGACGACGGCGAGGCCTTCTCCATCGCCAACTGGGTGACCGTGTCGGCTGTGTTTGACGTTAAGGAACAGACGGCGCTTCAACGGGCCGAATACGGGGCCTCGCGCAAGGACGTCTTCTTCGGACTACCGCAGTTGCAAAGCCGTGTGCAACGCACCGACGGGAGCTGGTCGGACGACGACTGGCAGATCGTCGAGCCGTGGCCGAAACTCAGACTCGGCCCGCCGCCCACGGTTTTCCTCGACGGCGACGGCGATGAGGTAACGCTCGACCCGACGTCGGCGAAGAACCTCGGCAGGTACACCAAAAACCTCACCGAGCCCCTACAACAGTTGGATATCCTGCGTCCGTTCCTTCCTGACATTCTCAACGGCGACGGCTGGTCCTTCCCGACTCTGACAAGTCATCGTGACGTTGTGGTTCAGGATCAGGAGTTCCTGTTTCCGGAGAATCCGGACGCGGACACGCTCGACCGTTACAACACGGGGGAGGCGTCCGGGATCGCCTTGGGGGGTGGTCAGGCCAAGCTCACCTTTGCAGAGCGCAGGAAGCAGCATGAGGAAGCCTACGACCGGCTTATCGACAGCGCCCAGAAGAACCTGAGTGCCGACGACGCGCGTCGAGCCTACAACGAAGCGCAGGCCATCTTCACGGATATCGAGGCCGGTGCGGGGGACAAGAACAAAGCTGCCAAACTAATGAAAGCTGCCGAGCAAGCGGAATTCGATATCGAGCGGCGCAGGAAACGGGGCAGGCGTCGT
Organism: Planctomycetota bacterium; assembly: GCA_022561415.1. The sequence goes on along the minus strand of JADFRH010000110.1, from coordinate 792 downwards.
GCTGCCGCCGAGGTGCCGGCCGCCGGGCGGGGAGCGGCACAGACCGTGCGGCAGACCCAACCCACCCAACAGATGTGGGTCCACGATGCGGGGCCCGGCAGTGTGGAGAGCGGCAAGACGTATCAGTATCGAATGCGACCAACGGTCCTGAACGGTCTCGCGGGTGATCCGCAGAAATTTCGCGACAAACAGAACGCCGCGGTGGTGCTGATCGCCGGGGCCTGGACGGAGCCGGTCGAGGTCGTGATTCCGCGTGACACGATGTTCTTTCTGACCAGCAAGGACAAGGGAAAAGGGACGGTGAAGATTCAGTTCTACAAATGGGAAGAGGGCGTGTGGGTCTATTCACGGCGGTTCGCGTATTCGGTCGGCGACGACTTGAACGGCGAGTCGCGCTGCAAGCTGCCTTCGCCCGATGACCCAAGCAGATCCTACAACGCGCTGGTCGACTTCGAGGTGGACGGAACCATCGTCGACATCGACTTCGAGCGGACCTACCGCGAGCGCAAGAAGGTGTCGAGCAGTCGGACGGGTGTGAAGTTTGCGACGGCCTCAAGAGCATGTTCCGTCGTGTTCGTCGACGCCGCCGGTCGGCTGTACGAACGATTTGTACCGACGGACAAAGCGAATCCCGAGCGAAAGGCCATGGCGGGGCAGGTTTGGACAAAGAAATAACGTGGGGCGGCCGCGCCGCCGGGTCTTTCGGGCCGATTCGGCTCGATCTTCCGGGCTCGCGGTATACGAGAGGGGGGCTCCGTCGGGGTGACAAGGCAGGGACTACGGCTTGCGACG
>JADFRH010000109.1 GCA_022561415.1 Planctomycetota bacterium | reverse complement strand
GTCTTCGATCTTGCGGCTCTTGTTGAGATTGAGTCTCAATATCACCATTCTAGATGCGTCCCACCCATTGTCAAGCCGCAATCTCGGTGATCGGGCAGAACATATTCATAATGTCACTATTGTGGCTGCCGTCGGTCGGCGAAAAGACCGTTCCGGCCATCGCGCTCGTCCTACCACCAGTCACGTTGGCCTTTTTTGCCCCGATATCCGGCTTCATCCTCATATTCACCACCGTACTCACCCTCCTGGTCTCCAAATGAAGAAATCAGATTCTGAATGGAAAACGCGATCTCTTCCGCCGCGTAGACGCTGGTGACGCAGACATCGCGGTTCTTCAAATCGGCGAAGAACTGCTCCTCGGTGATCCCCGTGCGTTTGATGTAATCGGCGATGGGACCGTTCGGCTGAATCGATGACATGCTGCAACTCCTTCCCCTGACGCCCGGTGTCGAGCAACCTGCGCAGGCTGATTCTCCGATTGGACAGCCGGGCTGCTCCTTCGGCTGGCAAAGGCATCGCAGACACTTCCGGCCGCCGCAACAGGGAATTATCGCATCGCCGGACACGGCGTCAAAGAATCCGGGGAAGCCGTCGATGACGAAGTGGGACAGTCTGGTTTTTGAGTTGGGTGGCCGCAGTTGAACGCTCCGATTCCCATAGATTTCTCTGTCAGCGCCGCTTCGTGCGCTCGGCTGGGGGCTTCGCTTCGACCCTGATTCGATGAAAGAGCAACGTTCGGCGCGTCAAAATGGTTCTCCGGAAAGTCTACGGCGTAGCCGGTGGGGTTCGCCGATGATTGCCCACGAGACAGGAGAACCACACATGCTGTCCCTCGGAATCGACCGGCATCACAGGCAGTTGACCATCTCCATGAATTCGCCGTGACCGGCATCGCAGGCGAAACGGCTCGTCGAGAAAAACAGACTCAATAAGGAAGCCCCGGCTCGCCCCAGAGAAACTCTGCACAAAACTTTCAGAAAACCACTTGACACCAATCACTCTTTCAGGGACAGCCCTCCCACTTAGGAACCAATCTAGCGAGGCTTTGCCTCAGACCAACTTTCGCATGTGTGAATCGTCCGCAATTAGCGGTTAGCAATTAGCGGTTAGCTGAAATTCGACTTTCGACTTTCGACTTTCGACTTTCGACTTTCGACTTTCGACGGTTCGGATACGGTGAACATACCATGAACAAAACTTGACTCATTTGCGCAAAGTTTCACGATTTAAGTAACCTAACCCACAACCCATTGTCCGGTGTTCTGGCGGGAAATGGTGCGTTGTGCTACGTTTCCTTTCCTGGTTGGCGTTTCAGACCGAATTCGCCGACGACTGCACACGCCATCCAGCCCATGCGTCCGCAAACCGGGCAGGGAACCAAGCGGCCCGGCTTCCTTCGCGAATCTCTCCCCGCAGATGCAATCTTCCCCACAGACGCCGGCGCTGCAAGATCCGCCCGGCGAATCGCGGCGCCGGTATTTTCCAGGTTGGACGATGCTGGGCATTTCGGCGGCGGCGCAGTACGTATCGGCTCCCGGGCAGTCGTATTCGGTGGCCGCGTTCAAGGAACCGATGCGGTTGACGCTGGGCATCAGCGAAACGGATTATTCGCTCGCGTATGCCTTCGCGACGATCGTCAGCGGATTGTCGCTGCCGTTCGTCGGCCGTCTCGTCGACCGCTTCGGCGCGCGGCGCGTGCTGCCGACGATCGGCGTCTTGCTGGGAACTGCCTGTCTGGGAATGTCGCAGGTGACCACGCTCGGCGGTTTGTACGTCGCTTTCAGCTTCGTGCGGTCGTTGGGGCAGGGAGCGTTGACGCTGGTGGCCGCGTGGCTGGTCGGGGAATGGTTTGAAATTCGCCGCGGATTCGCGACGGCAATCGCCGGTTTGGGGGGCAGTCTGTCGGTGATGAGTTTCCCGCTGATCCACCGGTTTCTGATCGCGCAGTTCGGTTGGCAGACGGGATGGTTGGTGTTGGCGGGGATGGTGTGGTTGATTCTCGTGCTGCCGGGCATTCTGTTCATTCGCGACCGGCCCGAAGACATCGGACTACTGCCGGACGGGATCGATCGCCCGCCGAAAACCGACGTCCCCGCGTCGAGCACATCGAAACGGACACCGCACGAAAAAGAACCGCAAACGATTTGGGCGGTTCGAGACGTGCTGCGGGACAAGACGTTCTGGAAACTGCTCTGTGTCCCCGCAACGAGCGGCATGGTGGGAACCGGGCTGGTGTTTCACCAGGTGTCGTTGCTGGGCAGCCGCGGTGTTTCCGCCGGATGGGCGCTGGGGTTGATCTCCCTTCAAGCCGCAGTTGCCACGCTGGCAGCGATCGGCGCCGGCTTGCTCACGGACCGTTACCAGAACCGGTTTCTGCTGGCAATCGCGATGCTGCTGTTGGCCGTCGCAACGACCACCGTGCTGGTGATGCCGTTCGCGGCGATCGCCATTCTGTACGCCGTGCTGCTCGGTTTGCACGGCAGCATTCTTCGCAGCGCCGGCTCCGTGGTCTGGTTGACGTACTACGGCCGCAATCATCAAGGCGCGATCCGCGGCGTGGCGATGGCGGTGATGATTCTGGGCGCCGCGGTCGGCCCGTTGCCGCTCGCGCTGGCCGTCGACGAACTCGGTTCCTACGACGCGGCTTTGATCGCATTCACGATCGTACCGCTGTTGAGTTGCGCCTTGGTCTGCACGGCTCGCCCGCCGGAACACAAACCCACAAACACCGCGGGACCGATCGACGCATAAAATTCGTGCGGGGTCGAATGAGACGTTCACTGTTTAGCCGCGACTCGAAGGCTTTGCGCAGAGGAGCGCTCCTCTCCGAAGACTCCGAGTCGCGGCTAAACTGAAACCGCTGCGAATTCCCGTCTGCCGCCGACACGACCAGCTTGACATCGCCGTTACGAATATGCTGCGATAGCAGACAGAGTTCAGACTCAAACCGCGATCTCCCCAATTCGTCAACGGTCCCTGAAAACATGCCGGCTCATCATCGCGCTCAACTGTTGTTCGCCGTTCCGCTGCTCGGTCTTTTCGGATCGTTCGCAACGGCCGTCGCGGCGGATGAATCGAACGCGGGAATTCCCGCCAAGATCGACTTCAACCGCCACATCCGGCCGATCCTCGCCGACCGATGCTTCCAATGTCACGGACCGGACAAGAAGGAGCGCAAAGCCGACCTGCGGCTCGACGTCGAGAACAGCGCGAAAGCGAAACGCGACGGGAAGCGCGCCGTCGTTCCCGGCAAACCGCGGATGAGCGAACTCATCAAACGCATCACGTCGGCCGATGAATTCACAAGAATGCCGCCGCCCGAATCGAAAAAGTCGCTCTCGAAACGGGAAATCGCTTTGCTGAAGAAGTGGGTCGAACAGGGAGCCGTGTGGGCGAAGCACTGGGCGTACGTGCCGCCGCGTCGGCATCCCGTTCCCCGCGTGAAAGCCGCAGACTGGCCGTTAAACTGGATCGACCGCTTCATCCTCGCCGAACTCGATGCTCGTGGCCTGATGCCGGCTCCGTCGGCTTCCAGGGCAGCGTTGATCCGCCGGCTGTCTTACATCCTTACCGGCTTGCCGCCCTCACCGGAAGAGGTGCGCGCTTTTGTGGAAAACGAAACGCCCGACGCCTATTCAACGCTGGTCGATCGCCTGCTGGCCTCCCCCCATTTCGGCGAACGATGGGCCCGTCACTGGATGGACCTTGTCCGCTATGCCGACTCGAAAGGCCACGAGTTTGACTTCACGATCGATGGGACCTGGCGCTATCGTGACTACCTCATCCGCGCCTTCAACGCCGACGTGCCCTACGACCAGTTCGTGACGGAGCACCTGGCCGGCGATCTCCTGGACCCGCCGCGCCGGCATCCGGAAGAAGGCTTCAACGAGTCGGTCCTCGGGACGGTCTTCATAGGGATGGGCGAGGGCAAGCATAGCCCGGTAGACGTTCGCATCGACGAAGCCGAGCGCATCGACAACATCATCGACGTGACGACCAAGACGTTCCAGGGCCTGACGGTCGCCTGCGCCCGCTGCCACGATCATAAATTCGATCCGATTCCCACCACCGACTACTACGCCCTCTACAGCATCATCGAGAGCACCCGCTTCGCACCAACCGCGCTGCTCTCGGCCCACACCGAGACGCGACTCGATTCAATCAAAGCCCTCAAATCCGACATCCGCCACCGCCTCGCCGAGCGGTGGCTGAAGGGGCTTGAAGAGACACCGGTGCGGCAGGGGGATGTGACGACACCACGGATCGATAACAAGGTCGAGGAGGGGCGATCATCTGAGAGAACATCCCCCGCCTCGCTGCGCTCGGCACCCCCTTCAAAGGGGGAATTATTATCACACGCCGATACCATCGCCGCTCCCCGCATCCTCGGCGACTTCCGTGACGGCACCTTCGATGGTTGGTTTGCGCACGGCCCGGCCTTCGGCGACCGTCCGGTGCTCGGAGCACCCCTCTTCGACCTGGACCGGATGACGCTCGACAGCCTGGCATCCGGCGTGGCGTCGAGCCGGCGGTGGGCGCGTGGGGTGCCGGGCGCGCTACGTTCGCCGACGTTTACTATCGAACACGACACCATCGATGTTCTGGCGGCGGGTTACAAATCGGTCATCCGCATTATCATCGACAACTTCCAGCTCATTCGCTTTCCCATCCAAGGCGGGCTGGACCAGGAGATCGAGAGCCCCGACCTGACCACCTACCGGTTCGACGTGGGCATGTGGAAAGGCCGGAAAGCCTACGTCGAGTTGCTGGTGGGCACCTACGACAAAAAGCGGTTCATCACCGAGAATCACAAGCTCGTCACCGACGACTCGTCCTTTATCGAAGCCGCCTACGCCGTGGCTTACACCGGGGGTCCGCTGGATATGGCGATGACCTATCCCTCGTTCAGTGATCCGCCAGTCGAGGCCGTCCAACAGGCCATCCGTGCCTGGGCTGCCGGGCAGGCCGACGCCCGACAGGTAGCCCTACTCAACGACCTCCTCCAGCAAGGCCGCCTCGACGCCTCGCTCGACGCCGTGGCTCCGCTGATCAGGCAAATCCAGGAGATCGAGTCACGGTTCGGCAACGTGGAATACGTTGCGGGCGTGACCGAGGGCAATGCCGTCAGCAGCCCGGTCTTTGAACGAGGCAACTACAAGACGCTCGTCGGCGAACCCGTCCCGCACCGCTTCTTGACGGCGCTGGATCCTGAAGGCACCCCGTTTACAACGACGGCGAGTGGACGGCTGGAACTGGCACAGGCCATCACGCATCCCGACAATCCGTTGACGGCCCGCGTGATGGTCAATCGGATCTGGCACCACGTCTTCGGACGCGGCCTCGTCGAGACGGTGGATAATTTCGGCGCGCAGGGCAAGCCGCCGACGCATCCGGCGTTGCTGGACTACCTGGCGCTGCGCTTCATGGAGGACGGTTGGTCGATCAAGGCGATGATTCGGGAGATGGTGCGCTCGCACACCTTCCGCCAATCGACGCAGGCCGACGTGCAGGCCGACGGGGTCAATCCGGAGAATCGGCTCTGGCATTACTACCCCGTGCGCCGACTCGAAGCCGAGGCGATCCGCGACGCCATCCTGGCCGTCTCGGGCCGGCTGGATTCGACAATGTACGGCGAACCGGTGCCCATTCATCTGACGGAGTTTATGAAAGGACGCGGCCGGCCGGAGGTCTCGGGTCCGCTCGACGGGGCGGGCCGGCGCAGCGTCTATGTGGCCGTGCGGCGGAACTTTCTCTCGCCGATGATGCTGGCCTTCGATATGCCGATTCCGTTTTCTACCTTCGGCAAACGCAACACCAGCAACGTGCCGGCCCAGTCGCTGACCCTGCTCAACGATCCCTTCGTGGCCGAGCAAGCCGCCGTGTGGGCCGATGCCCTGATGGCGCGCAAAGATCTGGATCCGGAGGAAAAAATCACGCATATTTACCTGTCGGCCCTGTCCCGAACACCGACGGCAGCGGAAACAGAAAACGCCCTCGCGTTTATCCGAGAACAGGCCCGCCTGTACGACCTGGCCGACGACGCGGCTTTCGACGACCCGAGGCCCTGGGCCGCCTACTGCCACGTGGTGCTGAACCTCAAAGAGTTTATCTTTCTGATCTGATGTCTAACCCCCATCACATCACCTGCCCGATGACCCGGCGCGAGATGCTGGCCCTGTGCCGAAACGGCTTTGGGGCCGTCTCGTTGATGGGCTTGATGGGCAGCGTCCCCTTCGGGCAGGTGCTCTCCAGCACACGCCAGGAGGCCGGCGCCAACCCGTTCGCCCCTCGGGCGCCGCATCACGTCCCCAAGGCCCGGAGCATCATCTTTCTCTACATGGACGGCGGCGTCTCGCAGGTCGACAGCTTCGACCCGAAACCACGCCTGGCTCGCGAACACGGCGAGAATCCGCGCGACAAGTTCAAGGTAGACGCCACGCAGTTCGACGACGTCGGCATCATTCTGCAAAGCCCGTGGGGGTTCAAACGCTACGGCGAGTCCGGCCTACCGGTCAGCGATCTCTTCCCCCACATGGGCAGCTGCGCCGACGACCTGGCCGTGATCCGGTCGATGGTGGCCGATTTTCCGGAGCATACCAATGCCAATTATTTCTTGCATACGGGCATCGGCATTCAAGGCCGTCCCTCGATGGGCGCCTGGGTCACGTATGGGTTGGGGAGCGAAAACCAGGACCTGCCCGGCTACGTGGTCCTCGACGGCGGGCTGATCCCGCCCGGCGGCCTCGATAATTTCAACAGCGGCTTCCTCCCGGCCTCGTATCAAGGGTCTGTCTTCCGGTCGGGCGAGGTCCCGCTGGCCAACATCATCCCGCTCGAAGCCACCTCCGAGCTGCAGCGCCAGAAGATGGCCTTGATGAACCGCATGGACCAACGGTTGCTGGGCCGCCTCGGGCACGCCGACCAGGTGGAGTCGGCCATTTCGAACTATGAACTCGCCTTTCGCATGCAAGCCTCCGTACCCGAACTGACGGATCTCTCCGGCGAGACGAAGGCGACGAAAAGGCTCTACGGCCTGGATTCCGACGATCCGCACACCCGCAGCTACGGCACGCAATGCCTGCTGGCCCGGCGGCTCGTCGAGCGGGGGGTTCGGTTTATCGAATTGACGTGCCCGAGCGTCAAAGCCGACCGGTGGGACCAGCATTCCGGCTTGAAGGACGGTCACGAGCGCAACGCCCACGCCGTCGATCAACCCATTGCAGGGTTGCTGAAAGATCTCAAGGCGCGGGGGCTCCTCGACGAGACGCTCGTCGTCTGGGCCGGCGAGTTTGGCCGCACGCCTTTTGCTCAGGGAACCGATGGCCGCGACCACAACCCGTCGGCGTTCACCATCTGGCTGGCCGGCGCCGGCATCCGGGGTGGGACGGTCTATGGCCGGACCGACGAGTACGGCTACCGCGTCGTCGAAAACCCGACCACCATCCACGAGCTCCACGCCACGATGCTGCACCTGCTGGGGATAGACCACGACCGGCTCACCTATCGCTTCAGCGGCCGCGACATCCGCCTCACCGACGTCCACGGCAAGGTGATCGAGGCGGTGCTCGCTTGAGGGATTTTGGATTTTAGATTTTGGATTTTGGATTGTTATCATCCATGGTGTTCAACAAACGAAAAAGCCACGCCGTTCGAGACGCTTCGGCTGTTTCTTAACGAGAAGAGCGTCTCGGTCTCAG
>JADFRH010000108.1 GCA_022561415.1 Planctomycetota bacterium | reverse complement strand
AGGAGTTAGGCGGCACGATAGAAAACATCGGCATTTTTGTGCAACTGATGGCTCAGTTTTCCATATTTGCCGTTATTGTCATCATCCAAGGTGCCGTTATCGGCGAAAAGCAATCGGGTACGGCGGCCTGGATCATGTCGGCGCCCGTCTCGCGAAGTGCCTTCATCTTGGCCAAACTCATCGCCAATGCGCTTGGTTTCTTTGTCACCATTATCCTGGTGCAAGGGTTGGTGGCTTATGTGCAGCTTTCTTTGGTTGATGGCGGCCCGCTGCCCGCGGACTATCGAGCCGGAGGGTGCGCCGTGAGTCTGCAAGCCCCGAACGCGGCACGACTCACCCGAGGGCCAGACCTCGAGCGTGTCACCCTCAACTACCTCGCCGCGCAGCACCGAGCCGGTCACGACGGTTCCGCGTCCGGGAACGCTAAAGACGCGATCGACGGCCATGCGAAACGGGCGATCGCTCTTGCTGCTTTCGATCCCTGCGGCGACCTTGACAATCGTCTCTTTGAGAGCCGATAGGCCGTCGCCGGTGATGGATGACACGGGGCAGATCGGAGCTTCGGCCAGTGGAGTGGCCGCGAGAAACTCTTCGATCTCTTCGACGACGAGCTCGACCATGTCCGCTTCGACCACGTCGATCTTGGTGACGGCCACCACGGCTCGCGACACGCCGAGCAGGTGCAGAATGTCGACGTGCTCGCGGGTCTGCGGCATGACGGAGTCGTCCGCGGCGATCACGATCAGCGCGATGTCAATGCCGGTGGCGCCGGCGACCATCGTGCGTACGAATCGCTCGTGGCCGGGTACGTCGACGATGCCGAACTGCAACGGTCCCAGCGTCAGGTTCGCGAAGCCCAGCTCGATGGTCATGCCTCGGCGGCGCTCCTCGGGGAGTCTGTCGGTGTCCGTGCCGCTTAGCGCTTTGACCAGTGCGGTCTTGCCGTGATCGATGTGGCCGGCCGTACCGAGTATGTAGTGGCGCTTTTCTTCGGCGGGAGAACTGGTGAAGGCGGGTTCGGGTTGATTCACAAAGGCGATTATCGAAGACCGGGCTCTATGTTCAAGTGGACGCCAAATCGTGATACCGGTAGGGTGACCCGGCAGGTTTTTCTCGGGCGGAAATGCTCTGGGAGTAGCGAATCATGTTGCAGGGAGATATCCGGCGCGTGCGAGGCAACCGCGACGTCGGCTCGGCCGGAATCCGCACTCTGGCGCCGCGGCTGTTGGTTGCGATGGTTTCGCTGCTTGCGGGATCGCATTTCGCGCGGGTCCAGGCGTCCGACCCCCCGTGGATCGCACGAGGGTCGCGGGCGATGGTGGCGACGGATTCGCCGCACGCGTCGGCCGTGGGCCGAGAGATTCTTCGGGCGGGTGGGAACGCGATCGACGCGACGGTGGCCATCTCCTTCGCGCTGGGCGTGACCCGCCCCTACAGCACGGGCATGGGCGGCGGTGGGTTCATGATCGCGCGGCTCGCCGACGGTCGTTTCTACGTTCAGGACTTTCGTGAAACCGCGCCGGGGGGTGCGACGCCCGACATGTACACGCGCGGCGCTGCGGACGATGGGAGCCGTGTCCCGCCAAGTCAGTACGGTCACCTCGCGGTGGGTGTGCCCGGCTTGGTTGCGGGTCGCTGTGACGCACTGGCCCGCCACGGCACCATGCCCCTGAAGCGGCTGCTCGCGCCGGCCATTCGGCTGGCTCGCGAGGGCTTTCCCGTCGATGCGCACTACGTCGAGACGACGACGAAGATGCGCAAGGTCTACGACCGGTATCCGGCGCTGAAGGTGTCGTGCCCGTATGTCCTCAAAACGCATCTTGTCGAGGGCCGGTTACCCTCGGTCGGTAAAATCTTGTCACAACCCGCGCTGGCTCGCCTGCTCGAGGGAATAGCGGAGGGTGGCGCGGAGTTCTTCTATAGGGGGCCGGTTGCGGCCGCGATCGCCCGCGAGATGCGCCGTCACGGAGGCCTGATTACGGAAAGCGACCTGGCCGGTTATCGCGTGCGCGAACGAAAGCCGATCCGAACGAGCTATCGCGGGTTCGAGATCATCGGGATGCCGCCCCCTTCGTCGGGTGGGATCGCCCTGGCGCAGACGCTGAATATCCTGGACCGAATCGGCTTTGCAGAGATTGCGAAACGAGATCGAAACCTGGCGGTTCACTACCAGGTCGAGGCGATGAAGCATGCGTTCGCGGATCGGGCGCGTTGGGTCGGCGATGCCGACTTTGCGGACGTGCCGACGCAGCGGCTTGTTTCCGGCACTTATGCCGACCTGGTGGCCAAGATGCTCGATCCGTCCGGTCCACGTGATCTGGATTCGTACGGCTCGAGGCAGATGCCCGACGATTCGGGCACGTGCCATTCTTGCGTGGTGGATCGGTGGGGAAACGTCGTGGTGAGTTCCGAGACGATCAACACGGAGTTCGGCTCGTTTGCGGCCGTCGACGAGTGGGGCTTGATTCTCAACAACGAGATGGACGATTTTACGAGTCGCCCGGGCGAGCCCAACGCGTTCGGGTTGGTTCAGTCGGAGCGCAACGCAATCGCGGCGGGGAAACGTCCGTTGTCATCAATGACGCCCACGATCGTCTTGAAGGGCGGCGAGCCGATGCTGATGCTGGGCGCGTCGGGCGGGCCCAGGATCATCAGCTCGGTACTGAACGTGCTGCTCGGAGTGACGGACTTGGGGAGGTCGCTCGAGGAGGCGATGATGAGCCCTCGACCGCATCATCAGTGGCGGCCCGATGAGGTCTATTTCGATGCGAAGCCGCCGGAGGCGCTGCGCAGTGGGTTGACCGGGCGCGGACACCGGGTTTCCGATCGTCGGCGCGCCGGCGTCGTGCAGGCCATTCTGCGAACCTCAGATGGGTGGATCGGCGCGTGCGATCCGAAAAAAGGAGGGCGACCGGCCGGGTATTAGTGGCGGTCTCGAGATTGTGGGACGGACTTTCTCCCGGCGCGCCGGGATCTCGACCGGCTGGAAAGCCGGTCCCACAGAAAGCTCGGCTGCTGAAACGGAACGGACGAGGTAAGGAAACATAATGAAACGATCAAGGGTATGGCTTACGGTGTTCTGCGTGTTCTTTGGGCTGTGCATGACGGGCAGCCGTGGGGCGCCGCTGGATGATTATTACAAGCTGGAAGAGCAGATCGTCGCGGCGCACGAGGCGTATATGTTCGCGCTGGAACAGCTCGAGGCCGATGGCAAGTCCAAGAAGAAGGCACCGGCGGACAGCCGATCCGGCATCCTCGAAAAGATGGATGCGTTGATCGAACGGACGCATGGCACAGAGGAAGGCGCGCCGATCGCGATCGGGGCGTTCTACTGGTCGTGGAATTTCGATCTCGATCTCGAGAACCTTTTCGGCCGGTTCGAGGAAATCGTCAAGCACTATCCGGACGACACGGGACTTGATGATCTGGTGCCGCAGGCGGTGGAGGCCGCGCTCTCGCTTAAGCAGCCGGACTCATGGGCCGGGGCACTCGATACACTGGCGCGAACGACGACGCGAAAGAAGACTCAGATTGACGGCTTGACGGCGTTGGGGCAGTTGCAGCTTCGTGCCCACAAGCCGGCCAAAGCCAAGTCGGCGTTCACCCGTTTGGTCGCCCTCGATCTCGAAGACGAGATCAGGACGCTCGCCACGGGTTATCTCTACGAGATCGATCATCTCCAGATCGGCATGACCGCGCCGGACTTCACGACCAAGACGCTCGAGGGGAAGACGGTGTCGCTCAAGTCCTTTCGCGGCAAGGCGGTTCTGCTGAATTTTTGGGCGTCGTGGTGACCACCCTGCGTGGGTGAGATTCCTCACCTGAAAGCCGCCGTGTCGCGGCTGAAGAACAAGCCGTTCGAGATTCTTGCTATTTCGCTTGACGACGACCGCCACGACCTTGTCCGCGTCGTCAAAGACGCCAAGGTGCCCGGCCTTCACACGTGGGAGTCGACCGGGTGGGATGAGAACCCGGTTCGCAAGCTGTATAACGTGCAGAACATGCCCACGTGGTACCTGATCGATACGAAGGGCGTAATCCGAGCTCGTGACCCGTTGGGCAGCGAGTTGATTCCCGCCGTCGAGGCGATTCTCGCAAAGGCCGGGGAACCGGGTGCGCCGGCCGCGCCGTCTGGACGTTAGCGACGCCGGGCTCTTGGGAAGCTGTCAGCTGTCAGCTATCAGCTGTGGGTATTGCTACGCCAATACTAAATCCGCCGGCGCTCGCTCACGGACGAACTTCGAGAATGGTCTTCGCCTTGGCTGTTCAACCAAAGGTGTGATTCGCTGGATTCTTACCGGGGCAAGAATCTCGATGCCGACAAGTTGGCCTCGGCTGTCGTAATCAGCAAGCAGGATGTCTTCGATGATCTCCTTGGTTCTCGCTACCTTGTTGCCGCGTACAAGGATATAGACAGCTTCCACGGTGCCGTCATTTCGGGCACTGATTGACATCTCAAAGCCGATTGCTTTTCCTTGCATTACCTCAGCCTATCTTCTTCCAAGCCGTGATGACCCAAAATGAAGTGTCATGTTCTTCGGCAATAACGATTGTCTTTCGCCGTTTGGACGCTTTGCGCTCAAAGCGCGTGGCTCCAGGTCGTTTCGCCGGACCCTTGTGATCTGGTCTGCGAATCGTCTGCTCCACTTGCCCCCGTGTAATCCCTCGCCTTTGCATGCGCCGCATGGCATGCGCCTGATATCGGATTACTTTGTCGCGCGGATTCATGATCCGTCACTGCATGTCTTGCCGTGAAACAGCCATCGTCCACGCACCCGTGATTATAGACCGTTGCGGCACATTGTCCATTTGTTGCCTTGTATCGTAGATTGGGTTTGTTCGCCGTGTGCGAGCCGGTTCGGCAGTTCACGTCCCGTAATGGGGCCGGTTATGTTCTGCCGCGTTCGCGGTGGGGCCGGTGCCGGCGACGAGGCTTTCCGGTAGGGGAGCGAAGAAGTGGTGGCCGGCTGAGAGATTGTGTTCCACATCTCTTGGCCGGCTCTTTTTTTACTTCGTGGTTCGCCGCGTCCGAGTACGCCTGCGACGGGAGTGTCCTTTCGGACCTGAGCGGGTGTCTCTGTCAGACCTCGAGGCATCTGGACAACGGGCCGGTGCTCACGATAATCGCGGCACCGAACTCAGGGCCGATCATCTTCGGCCGGTTGCGAGGAACTATTGGACCAACCCGAGAAGCCGATGCCCATCTCAGCGGAAACAGCGACGAATCGTGCGGTGATATGGCGCGCGCTCGTTGGTCTGTTGATGGGTGCTGCGCTGGGCGGCGCGAGTGCTCACGCAGACGGCGGCAGCGTTGCTCTCGCGCCGCTGCTGAAAATTCTGGAAGATGAACTGGCCTATTCGATGAGACACCTCGTCGCACCCGACGGAACGAAGCCCTATTTCATCAGCTACGCGGTCTATGACGAAACACAATCGGTGGTCCAGGCGTCGCTGGGCGCGCTGTCGCGGGACCAGGAGACGCGCGGCCGAAACCTGAACATCGACCTTCGCGTCGGCGATTACAAGCTCGATAACACGCATCAGCTTCGCGGCGGCGGTCCGTCGCACGCGACCGGCAGCGGTAACATCGGGATCGCGCTGGAAGACGACGCCGATTCGATTCGCCACGCGCTGTGGTTTCACACCGATCGCATCTTCAAGCGCGCGGTCAAGCGCTACGATCAGATTCTGACGAACCGGAAGGTCAAGGTCGAGGAAGAGGACAAGTCCGACGACTTCAGCAACGAGGTGGCGCACGTTTTCCATGAATCCCCGGCCAAGATCGTTCTCGACCGGAAGCGCTGGGTCCAGCGGGTGCGCAGGATATCCGCAATCGCCCGGTCGCACCCCTACATCTACGGCTCGAGCGTCACGATCGGGACCTACGCCGGTACGCGATACCTGGTCACGAGCGAGGGGACCAGGCTTCAGACGGCGCAGACGCGCTATCGCATCACGCTGTCAGCCGAGACGAAGGCGGATGACGGGATGGAGCTGCACCAGACGTTCACCTTCAACGCCGCGACGGCGGACGGACTGCCGTCGGATAAGGAGATCGAGACTGCGTTTCGTCGCGTCATCTCCGAGGTTCTGGCGCTGCGCGAAGCGCCGCTTGCCGAGCCGCACACGGGGCCGGCCATTCTGCGGAATCGGGCAAGCGCCGTGTTCTTCCACGAGATCTTCGGCCACCGCATCGAGGGTCATCGCCAGAAAGACGTCACGGAGGGCCAGACCTTCACGAAGAAGATCAACAAGCCGGTCCTGCCCGAGTTTCTTTCGGTGCGGGACGATCCGACGCTGGCAAGTCTCGGTGGCATCGATCTTCGCGGTCACTACCAGTTTGACGCTGAGGGCGTCCGGTCATCGAACGTGACGTTGGTGCATAACGGCACGCTGAAGCGGTTTCTCATGTCGCGCAGCCCGGTGGAGGGTTTCCCGAAATCCAACGGGCATGGGCGGCGTCAGTCGGGACGTGCCGTCGTGTCGCGTCAGGGAAACCTGATCGTGCAATCCACGAAGCAGGTTCCGTTCGATCGGCTTCGCGAGATGCTCATCGAGAGCTGCCGGCGCGACGGAAAGCCCTATGGACTGCTGTTCGAGGACATCTCGGGCGGGTTTACGACCACAAGTCGGCGGGGGCCGCAGTCGTTCAAGGTGCTGCCGATCGTCGTCTATCGTGTCTATGCGGACGGGCGACCGGACGAGCTGATTCGCGGCGTGGACATCGTCGGAACGCCGCTCACCTGCTTCGACCGGATTATTTACACCGGCGATGACCCGGACGTGTTCAACGGCACCTGCGGCGCCGAGTCGGGCTGGGTGCCGGTGTCGGCCGTGTCGCCGAGCATCCTGGTCTCGTCGATCGAAACTGAAAAACGCACGCGCGACCAGAGTCGACCGCCGATCCTGGATCCCCCGCTGGGGGACATCGTGCGCACCGGCGGCGAGGGGGATTGATCTCATGCGACGAACGCTCTTCGCTATCGCTTTAGTCGGGCTGACCGTACGCGGCGCTGAGGCCGGTCTTACGCTGCCCGAGAGTCCCGAGATGATGCGGGCGATGGTGGACGAGCTGGCGCGCTCGATGGCGAAGCTCGAGCTCGACGATCTGCCTCGACCCTACTTGATTGAGTTCAAGGCGCAGGATCGCCTGACGCACTCGATTCGTGCGGCCTACGGCGGAATCGTTCAATCCCAACAGGACCGAATGCGGATCGTCGGCAGTCGTGTTCGCGTCGGTTCGTATGAGCTGGACAACACGAATGTCGGTCGCGGGTTCGGTCGCCAGGCGTCGCTTCCGATCGACGACGACTACACGGCCATCCGCCACGCGATTTGGAAGGTCGCAGATGTAGACTACAAACACGCTGTCGAAGTCCTTGCGCGAAAGCAGGCGTATCTCAGCCAGAAGATTGTCGATGATCGCCCTGATGACTATGCCCCGGTCGCGCCGCTGGTCGAGATGGAACCGACGGCCGTCATCGACTTCGACGTCAAGCGGTGGGAGGAGAATGTTCGGCGCCTGTCCGCTCGATTCAAGCGTCATCCCGAGATTCAGAACGCCGCGGTGAGTTTCTACGCCGGGGCGGTGAATCAGTGGATCGTCAATTCCGAGGGCACCCGACTTCGCACGTCCGACACGGGAGTCAGTCTCGAGATTCGCGCCGAGATTCAGGCGCTGGACGGCATGCGTTTGGCGGATGGTGAATCCTACCTGGGGCTACAGCTTGAGGATATTG
>JADFRH010000107.1 GCA_022561415.1 Planctomycetota bacterium | reverse complement strand
AAGTTTTCGCTGCCCGGTCGCGTCTGCGTTTCGACCGGACCACCGTGCGGCTCAGCCGACACGCAGGCCTTTGAATGATCCGTCTTCAACGCACCAACCATGACCGATTCCGCCGTTTTCATGCGATCAACTCTCGACAACCACCAGCAATCGATCTTCCCCTTGGTGGTTATCGGCACCTGTTCAACAACGCACGACAAGACCCAAGAGCCTGCTTCAGATCGCTTCTTGTCCGACCGATAATCAACAGCGCGGGCTCCACGCCGCGAGCCATCAGAGTCATTCCGATTGTGCGGGAGCGAGCCCATGGACATTGACGCCACAAGATGCGGTTGGACAACCAGGCGCGATCCATCCCGTCACGCTCCCGTCACGCCGAAGCCAAGCGCCGACCCAAAGCGCATCAAGTTGTGGTTCATCTCGCTGCTGCTCCTGGCGCTGGCCGTGCGACTTGTCGATCCGATCGGCTGGATCGGCTCGGATGATGCTGCCTACCATGCCGCGGCCGAGCACGTGGTGCATGGAGAACCGATGCATCGCGCCCACCACCAATACGCGCGCTCGCCGATCGTGGTGGCCGTGGCCGTTTCCATGATGCTCTTCGGCGACACGCCCGCCGCGCTGATTTTGCCGACGCTGATCAGCTCAATCCTGTGCATCGTCATGGTCGTTCTGATCGGACGCCTCTTGTGGGGCTGGTCGGTTGGATTGCTGGCGGGAACCATTATCGCGTTTTTCCCCGCGTTCCAGAACACCTCGACCTGCCTGCTGCCCGGGGCGTACACCTGCTGCTTCGCCGCTGCCGCGATATTCGCCACCGTCATGGCGATCGGCGCAACGCAGCGACGCGCCTACTGGTTCCTGGCCGTCGCCGCCGGACTCCTGGCCGCCATGGCCACCTCCGTGAAGCTCTTCAGCGGTGCCGTTTTCGTTGCCATCTTTCTTCTTTCGTGGCAACTGCACGCTGCGCCGCGAGGGCGGCGAGTGGTCTGGATGGCGGTGGTTCTGGCCGGAGCCGTCCTGTTTCTGCTGCTCGAGTGCATGTTTTACGCTTGGACGGCCGACAACTTCTGGTTCAAGTTTCAGGCGCTCGAAGGATCACGCGGCGCGCACACGATTCTCCCCGGACATAAAGAGGCCTACTCATCCCTGTCGGAGACGCTTCAGCTCATCGTCGTGCGTTTGACCATGCCCTTCCGGATCGTGGCCTCCGGTTGGGGTACGATCGGCTACGCATTTTGGCCCGCCATCGGGGCGGCGGCGTTCCTGGATCGCCGCGCGCGCGGACTGGCGGTTTGGGCGGCCGTAACGTTTCTTGGCCTTGCCTTCGTTCCGATCAGCCTGGCCAACGGTATCTACGTCTTCCCCGCTGTCGCCTTCGACGGCATCAACCTGATTGTGCTTTGCGTCCCCTTCTCACTTTGCCTGGCGTGGGCGGTTCACCGACTCACCACAACCACGTTCGCCTCGGCGACGATTCATCGATGCTGGCCGGTCGCCCTGATCGCCGTCGCGGTCGTCTCCAACGTAGATCGCTACAGGGTCAACGGGCGCCACATGTTCCTTCAGCAGCAGATCGGCTCGGCCATTCGGCAGATGGTGGCCGAGATCGATTTCGGTCGTGAGCTTCCGATCTTCACGACCCCCTCCCTCTACTGGCGCTATCGCGTTCTCTTTCCGAAACCGTTGCGAGATCGTCTGCGGGTCGCGGTGCAGGCCGATGCCCCGGACTGGTGGCGCGACGTGTCCGTCGACATTGAACAACGACTGCGTCCGCTCCCCCATCCCAACCAGGCCTATCTGCTCGCTACGCCGGAGCAGGTGCAAGGCGAGCAGCTTTCTTGGGATTACGGCGTCGGACTCCCCAAGAGCAACCTTGCCGAGTGGCAAGTCGAGGCGCCCCTTGCCGTGGCGGTCCGAGGCCGCGGCACGATCACAACCCATACGGGGCGAGAGGCCACCGCACCCGGCGTCATCCTCTGCCTGTTCGGCCCCACGCCGGCGGAAACAAAGCTGGCGTCATCGCAAGAAGAACGATTCTGACACAGTGCGATATCTGTCCCGGTCATTTGTTCCGTACTCCTTGTCAACAAACGACTTACGGATTGACGCCGTCGACGCCTCGCCCCGGCAAAGTGTCAAGGCAACGACACGCAGCTCGAACCTTACGTGGAGTCCCGAACAGCCTACACTAGGGAAACAGCCACAGCACCCTCGCGGACCTCTGTCTCATGGACAAGTTGGACACTTACGCGACAGCCAGGCTTGCGCGCCTTCGTCCAAGCGCCTGGTTCTTCAACTCCAGGATCGGCGGCAGGTTTGCAACCTGCCCTGCCGGTCCCATCTCTACGGGGCCGCGGTGACCGTGAAGCCGAAGCTCAACGCGATATGGCCCGGGTCAAGGCTAAAGTCTGGGCCGTCGGGATCGACGTCCGAGAGAAGGCACGTCTGGCCAGTGTCGTCAGTCTCGCCAAACTCACACTCGCCGCTTCGGCTGATGCACGCGTCGGAAACCACCGGCTGGGTCACGACCGTCCACGTGTGAAGTCCCGTCGCTGAATCGATCCCAAGGTCCGTGACCGATACGGAATCGCTGCTCGGGCAGTTGCGATCTGCGCCCGGATCCAGATCTGAGCCCGGGGTCGGAGCGAGCCGGATGAGGAGACTGTCGCTGCTGCCATCTGTGAAAGAAAAAAGGACGCGGATGGCCAGATTCACATTGTCCTCAAATCCCGTCGGCATATTGAAAAAGTCGAAATCATCCTGCTTTTCACCGACGTGGACCCCAGCACTGACGGCAATCACGAGCGCGTTGCCTAACGCATCGTCCGTTGTCTGGATCACCATTTCATTGACCGTGCCCGGTGCAAGTGTGACGGCGGTGCCGAAGTCAACGAACAGCCCCCGTCCCTGGCCGGCTTTGGCACTGCTGTTGGTCCCCAGTCTGAGGTGCCCGCCGCGACCGATCTTAACCGAGACCTTGGCCTTCTTGCTGTCGCAATACGGCGTGCCGTCGTCACTTTGCACGCTGTCATAGAGCAGATCATCAAAGATAACGCACGGCTGATTCGCCTTGTCGCCTCCGCCGTCATCGCCGCCGCAATTGCAATCCGGGTCGTCACAGTCGATCAGACCGTCGCCGTCGTTGTCGATGCCGTCGCTGCATCGTGGACCCTTCTCGTTGGCGCCGAAGGCCGGCGTCTGGCCCATACCCGGCAGCAGCAGCCACGCGGCCATTGTCGCAACCGCCAGAATCCTCGAAACTGTATGTCGTTCGCTACGTGTGAACATAATCAGATTCTCCTTACTCTTTCTTTGCGGGCCGGTGACCGGGTCCGACGGGTGCGCCGACCCGTATCTACGGCCCATTTCACTGATACCTATGTCTCTTGTTCTTGCTCAGCAGTCACCGGGAAAGCTCCGGGTGGTCGCTGAGTGCGCCGCCGGCGCGGTTGCGCTCATCGTCTTTACGAGTGGCATTATTCCGGCACTCATCGTCGAGCGTTCAATGTTCGGCGCACCAGCACCACCCTAGGGCAAGAAATCTTCCATGGCCCACACTTCCACGCTGGATCCGTGGTCGGCAGTGATGACAATTCGTTTCCCATCGGAGTGCATAGATGTTTGCCCGATGACGGTCCCGAATTCGGATACGATTCTTTGTTGTTCACCCGTCTCCACTTGCACGCGCCACAGCTCATTGTTGCGTTTACAGAACAGCAGGTAGTTGCCGTCCGACGACCAGATGAGAAAATCACTTGCGCCGGCCGTGTTCCGTTGGTCGGGTGCGATACGTAGTAGTTCTCGTTGCTCCCCGGTCGCAATCGACGCGACAACCATCGAGCCGTCGGGGCGACGAAACGAAAACTGCAAACCATCCGGTGACAGATTACGCCCGTTGGCTGTTTCGGCGCCCTCGTAGATGACGGTTTCCTCAGCGGTCGTCAGGTCTCTTCGTACCAGCACGCCCCCCGGCTTTGTTCGTTGCCTGCGAGCGAAGTACAGGTGCCGGCCGTCGGGCGAAAACCTCGGACCAAAAACCGAACCGGATACCAGCATCTTGGTTGCGCCGCTTGCCACATCGATCGTGTAGATTCCCGGCCCGTCCTGCACGCCAACGCCGCGCACGACGAGCGCTTTCCCATCCGGCGACCACCACGGACCTTCCAATCGCCGAGCGTACCGAAACGGCTGAGTCAACGTCAGCGTGCGCTCGCGGCCCGTTTCGAGAGACAGAATCACAAACGCGAATGTGCCCGGGCCGGGCGTACCGGACCAGCCGGTTGAAGCAACGCGCATCGCCAGAAACTTACCGTCAGGCGACCAGTCTCCGTGAACGGTGGCACCGAAATGAAACGAACTGGCTACGGTCGGCTGACCCTCCAAGCCGCCGCCTACCGGATCGAGGACGCCGAGATGGACCTGGTGGTTGCCGGTCGCCCTGGCAAAGTAGAGTGAACCGCCGGCGGACATCCCGACGGGGACGCCTTCAAAGTCGTCCTTCAGCCGAATCGGAGCGCCTTCGGGCTTACCTTCGACCACGCTGATGAGCCACAAACTAGGCGTTTGTGTTCGGGTGGTCGTGAACAAGATCCGGTTGCCGTGGGGCGCCCAATCGACAAACTCGTCATTGGCTGGGTGATTGACCAGCGGCTCCTCCGTATTGGCCACAAGATCAAAGATGAAAATATCCCGATCGGCCGAGCCGGCTTGCGTCATGTCGTAGGCGGCGTAGGCACCATTCGGCGAGAAGGCGGCGTTCTGCGGCAAACCCTGTTCCTTGGTCCAGGTTCGAAGCGTTCGCACGGCGCCGTCGACCAAGGACACGGTCACCAGCTTGCCGACCGAATTGGATGAACTCCAAAAGACGGCCAGGACTTGTGAACCATCGCCGGCCCAGTCAAAGGGTTTGATCCAGTAGACGTCGTCGCTCTTGTGCAGGATTCGCATGTTGGACCCGTCGCGATCGATCACGCGTAGCTCGTACGCCCCGGTCCCGGATTCGTCGTTCCAGGAGTACACGATTCTGGAACCGTCGGGCGAAATGATCGAAGCTTCCTCCCAGCCGCCGGTTTCCGCCCAGTAGCTGTTGTTCGTAACCAGTTGATCCGTGTTCGTCTGGAAGTCATGAACGGCCAGGTTGCCGAACTCCCAGGCCTCATACGAAAGGAACCGTCCGCCCGCCGACAACGGGCCGGAAGGTGTCCCCCAGGCGGGCATATCCCAAACGTGCCGGAGAGACATTCCTGACGCATGGACACTCGCAAGGCGGTCTGCCCGGACGACTTCCAGCGTGCCGAGCGTCGTACCCATGAGCGTGGCGAGACATATCGAAGCGGCAATCTGCCGTCGGTTCAGCGGCGGAGAGGAGAGCATTCCCCGCAGCGTCGCCAACCGACCCATGACCTCCGAAGTTCGCGCCATCGGAACGGCGGCGGAAGACGGCGACCAACCGGTCACCTTTAACGCGATCTGCGCAATGGTTCTGGAATAGGTAGCCACATCGCCCACGTAGGAGGCCGCTTCACTGTCGCAAACCTGTTCGCATGCGGTCGCGTGGACTTCTCGAACCTTCCACATCAGTGGGTGAAACCAAAAAGGAAGGCTAAGCCAGCGCATGACTCCCATCCAAAACAGGTCGTGCGAGTTTACGTGCATCAGCTCGTGGGCAAGAACGCCGCGAAGGTCGGTCCGGTATTCCGGCTCCACCATCTCCTGCGGCAAGACGATGATGGGCGTACGCATTCCGGTCAGGAACGGCCCCGTGATCTCCTCTGTGCATCGCAACTCGACGTGCCGCGTACTTCGCAGTTCCGCTCCGACGTCGTATAGCAGTTGGCGGCAGTCTTTGGGAGCCAAAGACGAATGGGTGACGATTGCACGGACACGAAGAACCGACGCGAACATGCGGACCGTCAGCAAAGCAGCGATCACACCCCATAGTGTGAGCAGCAGCGTGCGCAGCTTCGACGGAGTGGATGCGATCCGCTCGGACGCGTCGGGTAATAGATCGAGCTCCAGCCCGGACTTTTCAGCCGTGGCTTCCGCGTCGCGCGCGGTCTGCGCGGCGTCCAAACCTCCAAGAATGTTGGTCGCATCACGTTCGAATGCCGGGCCGTCCGGTGAAGATGCCAAGGGTGGGGCGCTACGAACCGGCTCGGCCACGCGGACCGGTAGACGGATTGCACCGGACGTCAAGCTCATGAAGGGAATCAACACCACGGCTACGGCGGTGCATCGCCACACCAGGATCCGCCAACGCGGATTACGTTCGCGCAGAACGAGCACGAATAACCAGGCGAACGCAAGACAGAGTGTCGTCTTCGTTAGCACCTCGAACCAGAAGGGCGGATCTACCAACCAGATTGTCAAGTTTCCGATCACTGGTTCTTCCCTCTTCCCGCTGAGCGCTTGGAAGCGCCCTTGGATTCGGCGATCCGTTGAAGTTCGCGGATGTCGTCATCTGAGAGCTCCTCGGTTTTGATCAGTTGTGCGATCAGTCCCGTTTTGGAACCGCCGAAAAAGATGTCCGCAAGTTGCCCCGCCATCTTCTTGAGAGATGCCTGGGCCGACCGCTTCGGTCGATAGAAGTACGCCTTGCCCACCTTGCGGCGGGTAAGATGGCCCTTTTCCAACAGGACGCGTAACACGGACCGCAGCGCGGCGTTTGTCATCGCTCGGTCGAGGTGTTCCAGCAGCTCCGCGGGCTTCAGCGGACCCTTCGCCCACAACACCTGCATGACTTCGAGTTCACCCGGCGTGAAATTTGGCATGGCATTGTCTCCTGAAAGCGTCTACGTCTATGTGAATACTTTACAACACTTTGCATGGCCTGTCAAGGAAAAAGTGAAGAAGTTTCTACATATTGAGCCGGCTCGGGTCCAGCAAGAATCCCGAGCTGCTTGTCAAAGCTCTACTTGGGTCGTTGGCTAGCTCTTCAGGGTGGCTTGAAGCCCCGCTTATGCCGACGGTAGTTTAGCCCTGGGTGCAGACCGAAACCGGGGTTCTTCATGCCATGAACGCGGATTCGGCGTGTAGCTTGGCGTCGCCGAAAACATCCCGGGGGCAGCCCGTGCGACCCAATCACGACACCTATTCACGGTCCGCCGTGTACTTCGCGGACTCCAGGTAGGGGTGAAAGGACGGGTGGCTCGAACGCAACGTGGAGTCCCGGACAGAGTACATGAGGGGAAGGGTGGATGCTTACTTCCGAGGCGCTGCGCTGTTGATGCCGTCCGGGGTCTCGAAGCGGTATCCTATATCTCGGATCGTCTCAATGAACGCTGGGTGGTTCGGGTCGGCTTCGATTTTGCCTCTTAGCGTATTGATAAAGCGATCAACGCTCCGCGAAGTCACGTGAATGTCACTTCCCCACACGGCACGCAGAATACGGTCGCGGGTGAGCGCGTGGCCGGGACGTCGTACGAAGAATTCGAGCAAGCGGAACTCCTTGGGCGTGAGCGGAACTTCAACGCCCTTACGGAAGAGTTTGTGCGACACCGTATCAAGCTCGAATTCGCCGAATCGATGAACTTCCTGCACCTCTTCACGCCGCCGGCGTAGAAAAGCGTTGGCACGTGCCAGCAACTCTTTGACGCTGAAGGGCTTGGTAACGTAGTCATCGGCGCCGAGATTAAGCCCCAGTACGATGTCCGGTTCCTGGCTCTTTGCGGTCAACATGATGATGGGCATGTCCAAGCCCGCCTTCCGAACTCGACGGCAAATCTCGTAGCCGTTGATTTTGGGCAGCATGATATCCAGCACGATCAAGGCGGG
>JADFRH010000106.1 GCA_022561415.1 Planctomycetota bacterium | reverse complement strand
TAGGCAACAGCGGTGGAAACGGTTGAGCTCGGCGTCGCGCAACAACGTCTTTGTCAGGGTACAGGTTCTCAAGGATCTGATTCATCGTTCTTGTTGCTCGTGGCTTCTATGTGCTGGCTCCGCGTGTCGGGCGGCTGAAGATGATCCCCCGCCTCGTAGACAGCAGACTTCAACACATGCCCTGTGTACGACCGACGCCCAGGTTCGAACGCCTCAGAGATCACCGTGTACGCTTCGTTCAGAATGCTCGCTCCGCGATCCCGCGCCGGTATTTTGCAGCGGCACGGTTTCATTATACCCGGTTCCTGATTCTCTGCTCGAAGAAGAAAAAGAAGAAAAGAAGAAAAGGTGTCAGAAGAAAAGGTGTCAGGAAGAACTTTGCGGCTCCCTACGCGTCGTAGGTAGGATTCGCTCACGGATCGTCCGTCGATGTTCGGGCCAAAGCGCCCGGGTTGGGTGGCCCACCTATTTATAGGTGGCGGAGGCGATGATCACCAACGATGGTGTCACCATATCATCTTGCGTGGTGCGCAGTGCCAACCCGGCGGTGCGCAACTGAGCGCTTGTCGTTGGCTCCCGCATGTACGAAGTACATGGGCCACCCTGCCGTCCTCAGATTCGGTGCGCCAAACAAGGGTACGTGAATGTGGCGCGTGCCGTCTCTCTGCGGGACAAAGCTCGCAAGCACCGACCGGCGACGAATAATCCGCCTTCCCGGCCGAACACTTCATTAGTGCGGCGGTCCGCGCGTAAGCCCGTCCTAAGCTCGGGCGCACAAAACTGTCTGGTCCGGCGGACGTTCGGTGGTAATCCGGCGTCATGCTTGGTATAAGCTACCGATCGCACCCCTCTAGCGGGGTCTGAGCTGAATGCTTCAGCTTGCGCGGGCAGCCTCGGACTACGCGGGGTTCCGCGCGGGCTGAAGCCCGCGGCTCTTTGGTAACAATCTTTACTTGATAAAGAAGATTCGCCATGACAAAGATGACCCGAAGTCGCAGACTTTCCACGGCCACGATCGTTTCGCTGATTGCCCTTTCCGCGATTGGCTCCTCGCTGGGCACTTCGATGGTGCGCGCCAACCCGCTCGACCGCATCGGCGAGAAGCTGCGCGACGTCGAGCTGCGCGACCTTTCGGGTAAGACCGTCAAGCTGCTCGATTTCCACAAGGGCAACGCGCTGGTCATCGCCTACACCGGCCTGGGCTGCCCGATCTCCGGGCGATACGCCCCGCGCCTCGAAGCGCTCAGAATCAAGCTGCAGAAGCGCGGCGTGTACTTCGTCGGCATCAACGCCAACCCGCAGGACAAGCTCGACGCCATCGCCGCCGACGCGAAGGAACTCGGCATCACGTTCCCCATGCTCCAGGACTTTAACCAAGACCTAACCAAGCAGCTCGACGCCAAGACAACGACCGTTGCGTTCTTGATCGACAAGTCCGGCACGATTCGCTATCGCGGCATGATCGACGATCAATACGCCATCGGCGCGCAACGCAAGAGACCGCGCAACCGACATCTCGAGCGGGCCATCCGCGCCGTGCTCTCGGGCAAGGTGCCCGATCCGCAGCGAACCGTGGCACCCGGTTGTAGGATCACCCGAATCAAACCGAAGAAGGTCGAAACGGAGATCACCTACTCCTCGCACATCGCAAAGATCATTCAGGACAACTGCCAGAAGTGCCATCGCCCCCAGCAGATAGCCCCGTTCGCCCTCAACTCCTTCGAAGCGGCCGAGGGCTGGTCGGCCATGATCTACTCCGTGCTCCTCGACAACCGCATGCCGCCCTGGAACGCCCACGAAGACTTCGACGGGCAGTTCGTCAACGAACGCAAGATGCGTCCGGAAGACAAGAAAATGCTGCTGGCGTGGATCGAGAACGACATGCCGCGCGGCAATCCGGAAGAGGACCCGCCAAAAAAGTCCTGGCCCGGTTTGTGGCGAATCGGAAGGCCCGACAAGGTGTTCACGATGAAAGAGGCGTTTGCGGTCCCGGCCGAGGGCGTCGTCGAGTATCAATACTTCAGGGTCAAGGCCGGCTACAAAAAGGACCGATGGCTCACGGCCCTGGAGGCGAGGCCGGGAGCCGCCGACGTCGTCCATCACATCGTTGCTTTTACCATCGATCCGTCGGGCAAGACCGACAGGAGCCAGCTTGGTCTCCTTGATGGGTTCCTGTGCGCACAGGTGCCGGGTGACATACCGTCGATCTTTCCCAAGGGCTGGGCCAAGAAGCTCCCGGCCGGGCACGATCTGATGTTCCAGGTTCACTACACGACGAACGGGAAGAAACGCAAGGACAAGTGCAAGGTGGCCGTCATCTACGCGGATGAGCCCATCAGCCACGAGGTGCGAACGCGCGGCATCATCAACACCAGTTTTGTGATCCCCCCGGGCGAGTCCAACTACGAGGTGCGCGCGTCGTACACGCTCGAGGAAGATCTGAAAATCCTCTCGCTCTATCCGCACATGCACTTTCGGGGTAAGGATTGGACCTTTCTCGCCCACCTTCCCGGCGGCGAGACCAAAACGTTGCTGGTCGTGCCGCGCTACGACTACAACTGGCAGGAGTCGTATGTTCTGAAAGAGCCCCGGCTGCTGCCCAAGGGCACCACGATCGAGTGCATCGCGCATTTCGACAACTCGTCCGAGAACTTTTCTAACCCGGATCCGACGGCGGCCGTTCGATTTGGCGACCAATCGTGGGAGGAGATGATGATCGGCTACTTCGATTACGTCGTGCCCGTCCAAGGGACCGAATAAACCCGCCCGCAGCGACGGGCGTGGAAACTCGTCGTCCACGGGCCGCCGATCAAAGTAGGCAAGGGGAGGTTTATCGCTCGTCGTCGGCCTCGGGTTTTTGCGATTACGGCCCGGAAGTACGTCGAGAGCCGATCCGACCCCGTCCGGTAACCGGTACTGTAAAAATTCCTTTTCCGCCGCTTTCCTCTTGATTCTGTGACTTGTTTTCCTTTACACTAGCGACGTCGGCTAAGCTAAGGGGGCGGCGTGTGTTTTCTTCCGCGCGCGGTTCCCAGCGCGGTCCCTCGAGTGGCGCGCCGAGCCTGTCGTCTTGTTGCGGAGTGGGAAATTGCGAATCGAATCTGGGGGTAGAGGCAAATGCGTCTTGCATTGAAGTATCCCGATGTGCGCGGGGCGACCCATCGGCCTGCGCCAAGCGGCTGCGCGCCGGTGCGTACGCGACTCGCACGGTTGCGACCAAGGTGTGGCCACACGCGACTTGCGACAGCACGTTTGGCGATGGTTGTCGTTCTGGCCATCGGTCCGTCGGCCCTTGCGCAAATCGCATTCGACAACGCGACCTCGTCCACCACCCTCGGCACTTCGCTCACTTTCAGTCACACGATTGGCGGCGGAGCGGACCGTTTGCTCGTCTTGTCCATCTCCGTCGAAGGATCGACCCCCGCGAACTCCGCCCTGACGGCAACCCCCACCTTCGACGGGGTTGCTTTTACCCTGGCCATTGAGAACGTGACCGGAACCTCCTTCGGCTTGCGCACCCTGCTCTATTACATGCTGGAGCCGGACCTGCCGGCTGCTGGGACTTACGCGGTATTGATCACTGCCGCGGTTTCAGACGAAATGTCTGCCGGCGTTGTATCGGTAACCAATGCTGCGCAGCAAGGCCCTGAGGTGACGGGCTCGAACGCCGACGGTCAGACCGGTGCCAGTGTCATTCAAACGACCGTCACGACCCTAAGTAGTGGAGCCTTGCTCTTCGATTGCGTCGGCTCCGGCAACGCGGTGTCTGGTTTCACCCCAGACGTAGGTCAGACCGAGCGATGGGATCAAGTTGCCGCGAGTAGTCGGGGCGCCGGCAGCACTGAGTTGGCCTCGACCGCCGGTGCGGTGACGATGGGATGGACGGCGGAGTCGGGCTCGAACCGGATATCGCACGTGGTGGCTGCGTTCGCGCCTATCAAGATCTACGATTTCGATACCGGCGCGGGGGTCAGCCGATTCGCGTTTGGGACCATAATACCGAGTACGCCGATTCCTCCGGCGGTCAACAACATTCCGTCAACTGAGTTTTCCGCTGCAGATTACACCGCGATTGCCAACTCCGACGACTCACGGCACACCACGGGCGTAACCGCGGGTGGCGGAAGCACGGATCGAGCCGCCGTGCGCTTTACGTTTAACCTCACGGAACCGGCGTCCAACATCAGCAAACTGGCTGTCCTATGGGAAGGAGGAGCGGCCGTTTCCGGCGGCGGGAATGACCAACTCCAGCTATGGCTCTGGAACGCCGTCACCTCCAGCTACACGTTGGTCGCCAGTACCGGTTTGGCACCGCCTCCTCCTGATACGGTTCTGCAGGGATCCTTCACGACAGGCCTGGGTGACTTCATCGGCGGCTCCAATACGGTAACGGTCCTCGTCACTATCAAGAAGAAGGCCAACGGAATCCAGACCGACTATGTCAAGGTCGAAGTGACCGGAAGCGGCTGCCTGGTTGACGGTGACTGCAGCGACGGAGTTGCCTGCACGGATGACTCCTGCGTTGCGGGTTTGTGCAACTTTGCGGTCAACAACGCCAACTGCCCGGATGATGGGCTGTTCTGTAACGGCGCCGAGAGTTGCGACGCGGTTTCGGATTGTGTTTCCAGCGGTGATCCGTGCGGCGCTCAAGTCTGCAACGAGACGACCGACGCTTGTGATCCATGCACGCTGGACGCCGAATGCGACGACGGTGTCCCATGTACGGATGACACCTGCGTGTCGGGCAGCTGCGTGCTGACGCCCAACGATGCGAATTGTGTCGACGACGGACTGTTTTGCAACGGACCCGAGATCTGCCATCCGTCTCTCGACTGCCTTTCCGCGGGCGACCCGTGCGAGGGCATCGCGTGTAACGAAACGACCGATGCGTGCGAATGCCTCGTTGACGCCGACTGCGACGACGGAAACGCCTGTACGACGGATGCGTGCGTAGCCGGCACATGCCAGAATACGACTGCTCCGGCCGGGACGGTGTGTCGGGCATCTGCGGATCTATGCGACGCGGAAGAGACTTGCGACGGCGTGTCGGTAACCTGTCCACCCGACGTGCTCGAATCGGTGGGTACGGAATGCCGCGCTTCGACGGACACATGCGACGTGGCTGAGGTCTGTGACGGGGTAGTCGCGACGTGCCCATCGGATGTTCTCGAAACGGCGGGAACCGAATGCCGTACCTCGGCCGGCGCCTGCGATCCGGCCGAGGTCTGCGACGGCGTGGGTGCCGCGTGTCCGGCGGATACACTGGAAACAGCAGGCACCGAATGCCGTGCCTCGACGGCTTCGTGCGATGCGGCCGAGACGTGTGACGGCGTGGCCGCAACGTGTCCGGCTGATGCGCCAGAGCCGGGCGGTACATTATGCCGCGCGTCGACCGGTGGGTGTGACGCGCAGGAAACCTGCGACGGCGTATCATTCACATGCCCGGCGGATGCGCTCGAATCGGCCGGTACCGAGTGCCGCGCATCGGCCGGCGCGTGTGACCCGGCCGAAGTATGCGACGGTCTCGCCGCGACCTGTCCGGCCGATACGCTAACTGCGGGCGGCACCGAATGTCGAGCGTCAGCGGGCTCATGTGATCCAGCGGAATCCTGCGACGGAATCGCCCCGACGTGTCCGAGCGACGCGCTCGAAACATTGGGCACCGAATGCCGAGCCTCGACGGGTTCTTGCGACGCAGCGGAGGTGTGCGACGGTGCCACCGCGTCATGTCCGGCCGATGCGCCCGAGCCGGCCGCCACTTTATGCCGCGCTTCGACCGGTGCATGCGATCCACAAGAAGTTTGCGACGGCGTTTCGTTCTCCTGCCCGGTGGATTCCCTCGAATCGGCTGGGTTCGAGTGTCGCGCTTCAGCGGGCCTTTGTGACCCGGCGGAGACGTGCGACGGCGTAGCCGCGACCTGTCCGGCCGATACCTTGGAGCTAGCCGGAACCGAGTGTCGCGCGTCAACCGGCGCATGTGATCCAGCCGAGACGTGCGACGGGGTCGCCGCGACGTGTCCGACCGATGCGCTGGAGACGGCGGGCACGGAATGCCGCGCGTCGACGGGTTCGTGTGATGCGGCCGAGACGTGCGACGGCGTAGCCACTACGTGTCCAGCCGATGCACCCGAGGCCGGCGGCACGCTGTGTCGAGCCTCGACCGGCGCCTGCGATCCACAGGAGACCTGCGACGGCGTATCTTTCATTTGCCCCATAGACGCACTCGAATTGTCCGGCACCGAATGCCGCGCTTCGACAGGCTTGTGCGATCCAGCCGAGGTGTGCGACGGCATAGCGGCCACCTGTCCCGCCGACGCGCTCGAAACGGTGGGTACGGAGTGCCGCGCCTCTGCGGGTTCATGTGACCCCAACGAAGTCTGCGACGGGGTATCGGCCACCTGTCCGGTGGACGCGCTCGATCCTGGTGGTACGGAGTGCCGCGCTTCGACCGGCGGATGCGATCCGGCCGAGACCTGCGACGGCGTGAGCACAGCCTGCCCGATCGATGCGCTGACAACGGCCGGTACTGAATGCCGGGCCTCGACGGGTCTTTGCGATCCCAACGAAGTCTGCGACGGGGTGTCGGCGGCCTGTCCAGTGGACGCGCTGGAAACCGGGGGTACCGAATGCCGTGCCTCGACCGGTCTTTGCGATCCCAACGAAGTCTGCGACGGCGTGTCGGCGGCTTGCCCGGCCGATGCGCTTGAAACGGTCGGAACGGTCTGCCGCACGTCGACGGGTCTTTGCGATCCACAGGAGACATGTGACGGAGTCTCGGTCGCATGCCCTGCCGACGTGCTCGAGGCCGCCGGCGCGGTGTGCCGCGCATCGACCGGTGCGTGTGACCCACAAGAGACCTGCGACGGCGTGTCCGTCGCGTGTCCGGCGGACGCACTCGAGACGGCGGGGACGGTGTGCAACGCTTCGGCGGGTGGTTGCGATCCTCAAGAGACCTGCGACGGCGTGTCTGCCTCCTGTCCGGCTGACACGATTGATCCCGCCGGCACGGGATGTCGCGCCTCAACCGGCTCGTGCGATCCGGCGGAGGTCTGCGACGGCGTGTCGGTGGCTTGTCCCTCAGACACGCTCGAGTCCGCCGGCACGGTGTGCCGCACATCGGCGGGTCTCTGCGATCCCCAGGAAACGTGCGACGGCCTGTCCGGCAGTTGCCCGGCCGACACGCTTCAGCCGTCGGGCGCCGTGTGTCGCACGTCGACCGGTGCGTGTGACCCCCAAGAGACCTGCGACGGCGTCGCGCCGACCTGCCCGGTCGACGCGCTCGAATCGGCGGGCACCGAATGCCGCGCTTCTGCGGGCGCATGCGATCCGTCGGAAGTATGCGACGGCGTGGCTGTGGCTTGCCCGGCGGACGCACTCGAATCGGCGGGCACCGAATGCCGCGCGTCGGCGGGCGGCTGCGATCCGGCGGAAGTATGCGACGGCGTGGCGGTGGCTTGTCCCGCCGACGTCCTGACGCCGGGCGGCACGGAGTGCCGTGCATCGACCGGCGCCTGCGACCCGGCTGAAACATGTGACGGCGTAGTCGCGAGTTGCCCGGCCGATTTACTTGAATCCGCCGGCACCGAATGTCGCGCTTCTGCGGGCGCATGCGATCCGGCGGAAGTATGCGACGGTGTCTCCGTTACCTGCCCAGCCGACGCGGTTGAATTGGTGGGCACGGAATGCCGCGCGTCGATCGGCGCCTGCGATCCGGCGGAAGTCTGTGACGGCGTGGCGGCCGCATGTCCCGCCGACGTGCTGACTTCCGGCGGTACCGAGTGCCGCGCATCTACAGGCCTCTGCGATCCGCCC
>JADFRH010000105.1 GCA_022561415.1 Planctomycetota bacterium | reverse complement strand
ACGTCTCCAAGCGGGCACGGCGCACTTCATTGCGCAACGGCACGGTCGCCATCGAGACGGTGGAGCATTGTCTCAGCGCGTGCGCGGGCCTGGAGATCGACAACCTGCAGATCGAGTTGGCTGGCGGCGAGCTGCCGGCACTCGATGGCAGCAGCCTTCCATTTGTGGAACGGCTGCTAGAGGCGGGAATCTGTGAGCAGGACGCGATTCGGGAACCGTTCGTTGTGACCGAGGTCGGGCGTGTTGTGGACGGCGATTGTGAGCTGGTTGCCCTGCCGCCTCTGGACCCGGATGCGGAGACGTTGGAGATTTCGTACGAGTTGGACTATCCGTTGGAGGGTCCAATCGGGCGGCAGAACTACCGGATCGTAGTCACGCCGGAGCGTTTTGAGGCCGACGTGGCCCCGGCAAGAACGTTCGTGCTGGAGCAGGAAGCTGTGGAGCTGCGTGAGGCCGGGCTGGGCTCGATGCCGGGTGGCGGCGCCGAGATCTTCGACGACATTGTGGTCACCGTCTTTTTCCCAGCCGAACGAGTAGAAGAAGAAAGTTCGTTCCATGCCGGCGGGTGTCGGCCGTAGCCGGCTCGCATCGAACTCCAGCCGCAGGGCGTCTCCGCTGTTGACCACAACGAGCCGGTCGTCACGTTCGGTGGTCAGCTCGGTGACGACGCCATATTCGGTACACCAGCCCGACAGCGCCGTACGCCAGGGCGGATACTCCGACACGACGTCGAAGTCCGGCGTGGTGGGGTGCTGCGGCTCGCGCTGTTTGATCTCTGAGAATCCCCGCCAGCTCAACTCGGCGTGTGCCGGCACCATCTCATGTACGTCCGAGTGGGGTAGTGGGAGTCGCTCAAACAGAGCAATGCGGTCCCATCGAATCTCGAGCGTGGTCGTCAGCCGCAAGCGTCGAGCGCCCACGGGCAGCCGGCCAGTCAGATCGCACAGGATCGTCTTCGTCTTGCCGGCCGGCATTCCGGCGTTCGCGTCGATTTCGTGCCAGGTTCCATCCGGGGCTTCGACCTCGAGCAGGGGATTGATGATCGTCAGACCCTCGTTCTGCGACATGGCGATGTTCACACTGGCGTCGCCGTACTGGAGCCAGCCGGTCAGGCCGAGTACCAGCGGCCGCGAGGCGTCAAGGGGGCCGAAGTCGAGCGTCAGTGCCATCGGCTCGCACATGCCGCGATAAGGCGGAGGGAGCGGGCACCCCGGGCGGCTGAATCGACCATCGAGCCTCCGGACCGCCTCGGTTCGATCCATGCCGTCATCGCCGACTGCGCTGCGCAGCGGCTTGGCTTCGCGCATCGCCCAGAGCTCAGACGGGGGAAACGGCGGGGCCATGAGCTTGTCGGTCGTGTGAACCTCGACACCGGGAGCATGATCCACGGCGATCAGCTTGGCCTGGTCGAGGTAGAGCACCTCGCGAAATTCGTCGGTCACCAGCACCGTGTAGGCGCCTTCGTGCGGCGGAAACTGCTTCGCATTGCCGATCATGACGAATTCTGAAGGGTCGGCCGGCAAGATCACGTTGCGGCTCAGCGACAACCCGATGGGCGCGTTGCCCAGAATGTCGGTAATGAATCGGAAACGGTGGCCGTCCCACGCATACAGAAACGGGCACGAGCCGACCGCCACGTTCTTTTCGACGATCGTGAGCGGCTTCGATGTGACGCTAACATCGACCTGATTGTCCACTACGCCGTTGGACCAGACGGTTTGCACGCTGTCGACGTGTTTTCGCCCGCCGAGCCCAACATTGATCACCGGTCCGGTGACGGACCGCGTCACCCACCACGATCGATCACGCAGTTCAATATGGGTACCGATTCCGGTCGTGTTCGTCTTGACGGTCGACAGTCGGATGGTAAGCCGGCCGTTGGCGTCGCCGCCGTCGTTGCGCAGCAGGCGCAGGCCGCCGCCGGCCGTCACGATCAGCAGGTCGCTGTCACCGTCGATGTCGAAGTCAAAGGGGACGACGTCGACGATCGGGGGAAGATCGAGCACGGCCAGTCCGGTCGTCTCGGTAGCGTCGTGCCATGACGTGTCCCGGTCGGTGTTGCGAAAGAGTCGAATCGAACCGGCGTCGGATGCGGCGGACGACCGCCCGAACACGCCGAGATCGACCAGCCCGTCGTTGTCGTAGTCGAGAAGGACTGCGCCGGTGAGGTCGAGGCCGGAAAGTTCGATGCGCGATCGGGTCGGCGTCTTACTGAAATGCACGGTGGCCACATGACCCGATAGCAGCACAACGTCGGGCCGCCCGTCGTTGTCCAGGTCGTCGGCGACGACGCGGCTCGCGGCAGGCCATGGTCCCGGGGGTTCGCTCATCCCGGCAAACCGACCGGCCCGCTGATTCTCGTACACGAGCGTGGATTCGCTGCCCCGGGCGAGGATCAGATCGACCGCGACGTCGGCATCGAGATCGACGGCTAGGATATCCGAGGCGCCGTTCGCCGCATCCAGCCCTACGTCGGCCGTCACATCGCGAAACGTTCCGTCGCCGTTGTTCTGCCAGAGTGTGAACCGCTCACCGGTTGTCACGGCCAGGTCGAGATCGCCGTCGTGTTCATAGTCGACCCACCGCACCCGATCGGCCGGTACGTTCGCAAGCCCCGCGGACTCGGTGACGTCTCGGTACTCATTCGGGCCGACACGTTTCAAGAGCCGCAACCCGGTCGGACCGAAAAGGGCGACGTCGTTGAACGCGTGCATGGTCCGGTCGTACTTCGTACCGGTCGGTACGTCGTCGTGAAAGTTGCCGATGGCGCAACCCGACGGCGTAAACGACGCAGGCAGGTTCGTTGTGATCGCGGATCGCGTAACGGTTCCGCCGACACCGAAGCGCAGCAGCCCGAGCTCACCGCCCGCGCCGGCGATAAAGACGGTAGCCTCCCCGGCTTCGTTCACGTCAAGAACTGCGGCCGCAGTGGCGACGCGATCGCTTGGGTTGGGCAGTACGCTGTCCGTGGCATCTACAAACTGAATCTCGATGCCCTTGGTGGTGGGAGTTGCTTTCCCGCCCGCGATGATCGGTGCCGATTCCGGGGCCGTGTATTCGCAGATCTCCAGCGCCTCGGCCGATCGTGTCTCGTCGCCGAACAGCTTTCGCAAGCGAGCGAACTCGAGCTGGTGCCGTTGAAACAACTCGGCGTCCCCGGCCTTTCGCGCATCGCTCGCCAGGCGGAAGTGCGCGCTGGCGTGGAGTGGATCGAGGCGAACCGTGGCTTGCAGTTGTTCCCTGGCCATGTCGTGATTGCCGACAGCCTGGAAGGCGCCGGCGAGTTGGAATCGCAGCGTGGCGGAATCGGGGTCGAGGCTTACCGCCCGGCCAAAATGGACAACGGCTTCCTCGAAACGAGACAGCCGCATGAGCGTCAACGCCGTGAGGTACTGCGTCGTAGCGGAATCGGCCTGTGCTCCATCCACGCGATGAAGCGCCGCGAGCGCCTCTCGCGGTTGATTGGCCAGTCGGTGAGCGCGGGCGAGGTTGCGCAGCGCCTCGGCCGACTTCGGCTGAAGCCTGACCGCTCGGCTCAAGACCTCGATCGCATTCTTGGAATCTCGATTTTCGAGATAGGCCTTGCCTCGATTCATCAACGGAATGAAATCGTCCGTGCCGCCCCGCTCGCATCCGCTCGTCCACACGCAAGCGATGGTCACGAGTGCAAAAAACCGGCACAGTCGGCCTGCCGACCCCGGCGCGCCGGGGCTCGCCGGCAGGTATCTGTTGGCACTGTTATGCAGGTTGCTCATGTCATGTTCGCAAGCGAAAATCCGGATTAAGAATAAAGTGCTGTGCCGAGAATCCTTTCTCGGCACTTCTGGGAGGACCGAGAATCCCGGCGCGCCGGGACTCGTTCCAGCGACTATCGTGGCGCTCGCTTGGCGACGACCCATCCTACGACGGCTGCGATCGCCGGCCCGGCCGGTCGGTCGTCAAGAATTCAAGCTGTTTGAAGAGATAGTGTCTCTTGGCGATCAATGCACTTATTTGAGCCAGCGTGTCCTCATCAGGGCGTCCGGAGAATCGCCAAGCGATGATGTCCTCTTCCAGCTCGAGCCAGCGGCGGGTCCCGGCCAGACGGCGCTTTCGGCGAGAGTCATTGTTTTCCAGAAGCCGGCGTACTTCGGCCTCCACGTGCTTGAGTTCGATGGCGATGCGATGCGCGGATCGTTCGTTGGACCAGTTCGCCGCCCGCTCCTTGACTTCGGCGGCGGGCTTCGCGTCGTCGACGATCGAATCGGTGTCGCTTGAGTCGTCGGCCAGCGAGGCCGCGGACACGACCTGCCCGTCGGAGGGCGCACCATCTTCCGTATCATCCACGACGTCTAGCGTTCGTGTCGCTGCATCCAATAGCTCGGGATCGTCCTCGGCGACACTTTCCTCGATCGGGGCGTCGGCGGCGTTCGGTGCATTCGAGTCCTCGATCTCCGGAATATCTTCGGCACCGTCGGCTTGCTGGCCTGCAGAGTCGGGTCCGTCGTTCAAGGGTTCCGGTTTGTCCGTCATGGCTTCCGTCGCAAGAATCTCAAGTTGGGATAAAGCAAGGCGAATTCTGGATTCCTGACGGGCAATCTTAACTCGCCATTCTGAATTCGCAATTCTTAATTCCTCCCCACCTACGGCGTCAGTGCGGTCTGCATCGCCAGCACGGCGTAGGCGGTCACCAGGTGAGGGTTGCCCTCGTACCAGCGATCCTCCTCGTTGACCCAGCTTCCGTCGCGCCGTTGCAACGACAACAGTTTCTCGCAGAGTTCGATTCGCCAGTGGTGCGCTTTTCCGTGCGCGTCCTTGATCGATTCTTCGCCCCAGGCGTGCATCGCCCGAGCGAAAACATGGAAAAAGTAATACAGCCCCTGCTTCGATTGGTCGCCGGGCATGTTGGGATTGCCGTCGAGCGTGTAATGGTCTTGGATCCATGCCACGGCGTGTTTGACCCGCGCGTCGTTGCGATCCACGTTGGCGTAGAGCAGGCTCTTGAAGCCCGCATAGGTCATCGAGCCGTACGAGCGCAGCCGCGGACGCCCTTCGCTCACCTCGGTGCCCGCCTTCGATTCGCCGCCGTTGACCGGCGTGTAGATAAAGCCGCCGTCCTTGCTGCCCCCGGCCAACGGCTGATCGTTGGTCGAGTCGAGCATCTGGCACCTGGAGATGAAGGTCATGGCCTTTACATAGACGGGGTCGTCGGGGGAAAGCCCGCTTTGGTAAAGTGCCTCGAGCATCATCTGCGTGTTGGACAGATCGGGTCGTTTCTGCCTCCCGTAGCCCTGCCCGCCGTACCACGTGCTCGAGGTCTCGAGCCCCTCGCCCTCATCCCACTGAAGTTTCTTGAGATACTGTTGGGCATCTCGGATACGTTTCGCGTGGGCCGGATCGTTGGTCGCGGCGAGTGCCATGAGCGCGACGCTGGTGTGATAGTTGCGCATGCCCTCGTCGACCACGAAGATGCCGCCGTCCGGCTGGGTGAAGCGGAGAACGTACGCGAGGGCGCGCTTGACGACGGGGTGCTTGGGACCGTATCGATCGTCCTGGATGAGGCACTTCACGGCCAACGCGGTGATGGCCGGGTGCGACTCCCCGAACGCCTCCCAGCCGCCGTCGGCCCGCTGTGAGGCCACCAGGTATTGCAACGCGCGACCGACCGACTCATGCACCTGGGTCCGCGTCGCGAGGTCGATCGGCACGTCGCGATCCCCGTCGTTGGCCGATGC
Source organism: Planctomycetota bacterium (assembly GCA_022561415.1). The sequence goes on along the minus strand of JADFRH010000105.1, from coordinate 2,102 downwards.
CATATTGAGTGTCATCGCCACACATAGAGGAAGCGCGACGCGAAGCAGTTTCCCCACGCGCACGGTTGAAGGACTTCCAGGCATACGCTCTATCATAGCGGATACCGGTCGATGGGCGAAGCGATAGCGCGGGAGATGACCACATTCGACACTTTAGTGGCCGGAGCGTCTTCGCGTGCGGAGTTGTTCGAGGAACTCGTCGGTGACGACGTTCTGATCGGGTGGGGGTGGGAACCGCCGCAGAAGAATCGCGGCCCGTACCGCCAAGCCAAACAGGGAGGTCGCCAGGCCTGCAAAGAACAGGGAGGCGATTCGTCCGCTCCACGATTCGGTCTTGAAACAGTAGAGTCCGAAGATCGACCAGAACACCAGAGAGAGCAACCCCGTCACCAGCGCGGCCACGATCCCGCTGCTCGGTCGTTCCCCCTGTAAGCCGATCCCCGCCCCGACAAGGCCCACGCCACCGACCAGCGTGGCGGCCGCCCCGATCGTCAGCAGCGCTGCACCGAGATCGTCCATCCAATGTGCGTTCGAGTGTGTCGGGGGTGCGCTGAAATAGGTCGTGAACGACCAGACACAGCAAACGCCCAAGAGAAAGACGCCGCCGACGCACTGAAAGACGAACCCCGCGCTGATCGCAAAGGCCCGCGGCGACTCCTGGGGCTCGCTCGCCGGTGCGGTCTCTTCGGTCTCGCGTGATTCGTCTGGAGGTTGCGTGGTCACGATCGGTTCGAACTAGGCATTGGCCTGCTTGGTCCGGGGGGACTTGGCGATCGTTGCGTCTCGGGGCCTTTCGGCCGTGACCCCCCGTGCTTCATCGTTCTGCCGATAGGTGGTCCCCCGCCACGTCATGGGTGCGGTTCCCAACAGTTGCCGCATGGCATTGATAATGATTCCCAGGCCGAAGAAGGCGCCCACGACGTGAGTGATCGACCAGATGGGGTGGACGCTCAGCAGTCTGTAGACCCGCCACATGAAGAACTGTTCGACCACGACCACGCCGAGCCAGGCGATGGCCGGCGCGGGCGAGGCGCCGCCGTCGCCGGGCGCCCAGGCCCAGGCGACCGTGGCAAGAATCAGCCCGAGCCACGGACCGATGGAAAAGAAGCAAACGGCCGACGCAGCGACCAGAAGCCGTTCCATCGACTGCAGACTTCCGTAGAGAATGCGGCTCCAGCCGGCCCACGCGGCGCGCATCGTGCTGTACATGCGTGTCCGGTAGAGATCGTCGGTTTCGACGACCCGCAGGCGTACGGCCATGCGTTTCGCAACCTTGGCGAGTTGAATATCCTCGTTGACCTGCCCCTGCACGCTCTTGTGTCCGCCGATGATGTCGTAGCAGGATCTCTGAAGCAGCATGAACGCGCCGTTGGCGTAGGCCGTTTTTCGCTTGGGATCGTTCACCTTCTTGGGGACGAAAAAGAGCATGAGCACCAGCGCGCAAGCGGGCTGAACGATTCGTTCCCACGTGGTCAACGTTTCGAGGAACGGCGTCATGGAGAGAAACTCGGTGTCCGTCTCGATCGCGTCGCGCATGGCCATCGACAGCGCGTTCCGCGCCGTGAAGCGGCAGTCGGCGTCGGTGAAGAGCAGCCACTCGCCGGTGCAAAGGGCAACCCCTTTGTGCATGGCGTGACTCTTCCCCTGCCATCCGTCGGGCAGGCTCGACACCGTGACCACGCGCAATCGGTCCGGCGACCCCGGCGCGCCGGGGCTTGCCGGGCGCCGCTCGAGCCGTGCCAGGATGTCCGGCGTGGCGTCCTCGCTGCGGTCGTCAATGGCGATGATCTCGAATTCCGGATAGTCTTGATCGAGAAGTGAGTCGATGCAGGCCTCGATGTTGGATTCCTCATCCTTCGCGGCAACCAACACCGACAGCCTCGGGGCCGGCGTGGGCGGTCCGTCATACGTGTCCGCACCCAGCCGCTGTCGCTCAGAGACCACCCGTCCCAGGATGATGGACTGATAGATCCAGACACCCCCTAGCACGGCGGCCAGAAAAAGCGAAATTATTTCGTCAAGACGCAACGAGCGGCTCCGGGTCAAGAATTACGAGCTACGTATTACAAATTCGTAACTCGTAATTCTGAATTCGGCGGAGT
>JADFRH010000104.1:7005-7859 GCA_022561415.1 Planctomycetota bacterium | reverse complement strand
GCACACCAGCACGGCATGGGGAAGGCGCCGGCCCGCGATGCCGGTGCGATAGTCGAACTGGGCCGCGTGCCCGTACTTGTCAGGCCGGGGGTGAAGGTCGAGATAGAAGCGACCGAGTTGCCGCTCGCCCTCGTACACGTCCCAGGCGGTGACGTCTTTGTGCCACAGCTTCAGCCCGTGAACCTGCCGATACGTCACGCCGAAGAGTCTGCCGGTCAGGTCGAACAGACCGCGCTGCACCGCGCGAAAATTAAAATACGGGCGCACCGATTGCGGATCGAACGCGTACCGCTCGGTCTTGATCCGGTTTTCGTAGTAGCCCTTTTCCCAGTCTTCGACCGTGTTGGCGACGGGGAAGTCGTCGCGTTTTCGATCGAGCAGAACGGCGTAGTCGCGCTCGGCTGCTTGACGGCTGACCTGCGAAATACGATCGATGAACGACGCCGCATTGACGGCCGAGCCGATCATCTTGTCTTCGGTCGCATACGCGGCCCAGTTCGGATAGCCGAGCAGTCTGGCCAGCTCGTACCGCTTGGCGATCAAATCGCTTAGCACGGCGATGTTTTGCGGATAGCCGCGGTTCTTGAACTCGCGATACAGGCGCTCGCGGACATCGGGCGCCCTGGCATAGGTCATGATCGGATAGTAATCCGGATACTGCGTGGTGACGTGAATCTTGCCGTCGTCGCCCGGCACGTGCTTGGCCTTCCAGTCGCCCGGTAACCCATCGAGCTCCACCGGCGAATCCAGCAGAATTTCGCGCACGTCGTCGCGTGTGTTCCTCGCAAATGCCTGCCCGAGTTTGACGATCTCCTCGTTGAGTTCGACGGCGATGCGCCGACCGGTCAGGCCAA
>JADFRH010000104.1:0-6995 GCA_022561415.1 Planctomycetota bacterium | reverse complement strand
CCTCGTTGAGTTCGGCGATGCGCGTGCGTGTGTCGGCATCTTGGTCCACACCGCCACGCCGAAAGTCGCGCAGAATCTTGAAAACCAGAAACCTCGTGGCGTCATCAGCGTTGGAAACATCGAGCCGTCGAAAAGCGTTGTACAGCCGGCGGTCGAGTTTCAGCCCGGTGGCGTACTTGATGACCGCCTGCTCGCCGCTCTCGGCCGCCTCACGCACGTCGGCGTTGGGGTGAACGCGGGCGAACAGCTCGCACTCCCACTGGGCGGCGTCGAGATGCATGCGCAACTGGTTGTAGGGAACCAGCGTGTTTTCGATCGTTCGCGAGCCGGTCGCTTCGACGATTCGGCTTCGATACGCCTCGGCCCACGCGAGATGCTCCAGCGTGTCATTCTCGAGCTGCGCGGTGCTACGGTCCAGTGGCGTTTTCTCCATCGCCCACTGAGTCGCCACGGTCACGGGTTGCACTCTTGCGGGACCGGTCGTAGCGCAGCCGATGACAAGAGCCAGACCGATGACCGGCGACCGTTTCACGACACTGATTCGCATGGTATTCCCCTTAGAGCGTGTCCAATAAGTCCACGGGCTGTGTGAATACGTTGTAATGGATCCACGTTGAGCCGTCAGCTATCAGCCGTCAGCCGGAATCAGCGCTGACGGTTGCAGGCGTTTGGCTGATAGCTGATGGCTGATGGCTTCTTAAACACGCTCTCAGTCACGCATGGGCCTCACTGACCTCGACACAAGTGCATACCCTATTCGACGACGCGCGGGCTCGTCAATTCGACGGGACGAACTCAAAGAAAAATGGCGGCGCCCCGCATTGCGAGACGCCGCCATGTAGGCTGGCTTTGCGGTCTAGTACCGGTAGGTGTCCGACTTGAACGGTCCATCGACCTCGACACCGATGTAGGCGGCCTGCTCCGGGCGTAGCTTGGTGAGCTTGGCTCCGAGCTGGTCCAGGTGCAACGCCGCGACCTTCTCGTCGAGATGCTTGGGAAGGACGTAGACTTTCTTCTCGTAGTTCGAGTCTTTCTTGTAGAGCTCGAGCTGAGCCAGCACCTGGTTGGCAAAGCTATTGCTCATCACGAAGCTCGGGTGCCCGGTGGCGCAGCCCAGGTTGACCAATCGCCCCTCGGCCAGCACGAGAATGCAGTGCCCGTCGGGGAAGATCCACTTGTCGACCTGCGGCTTGATGTTTTCCTTCGTGACGCCCGGTGTCTCCGCCAGTCCGGCCATGTCGATCTCGTTGTCGAAGTGCCCGATGTTGCAGACGATCGCCTGGTTCTTCATCCGGGCCATGTGCGCGGCGAGAATGATGTCCTTGTTCCCCGTCGTGGTGACGAACACGTCGGCCACCTCCACGATGTCTTCCAGCGGTCTCACGGTGTACCCTTCCATGCACGCCTGAAGTGCGCAGATCGGGTCGATTTCCGTCACGAAGACCTTGCAGCCCTGGGCGCGAAGGCTCTGGGCGCACCCCTTGCCTACGTCACCGTAGCCGCAGACGACGGCCGTCTTGCCCGCCAGCATGACGTCGGTGGCACGCATGATGCCGTCGACCAGTGAGTGACGGCAGCCGTAGAGGTTGTCGAACTTGCTCTTGGTCACGCTGTCGTTGACGTTGATCGCCGGGAACAGAAGCGTGCCGGTCGTCGCGCGCTGAGCGAGTCGCAGCACGCCCGTCGTCGTCTCCTCGCTGACCCCGATCATGTCGGCCGCCACCTTGTGCCAGCGCTCCGGGTCTTTCGTCAACTCATCGCGCAGCATCCTGAGAATACAGGCCATCTCGTCGTTGTCGGCCGAGTCCGGGTCGGGCGGCGTGCCGTCTTTGGCGAAGGCATCTTCCGCTTCGACGCCCATGTGGATCAGCATCGTCGCGTCGCCGCCGTCGTCGACAATCGAAGTCGGACCGCCCTCGTCGAACGACAACGCCCGGTTCGTACACCACCAGTACTCCTCGAGTAACTCGCCCTTCCAGGCAAAGACGGGCACACCGGTCTTGGCGATCGCGGCGGCCGCGTGGTCCTGCGTGCTGAAAATGTTACAGCTACACCAGCGGACGGACGCGCCGAGATCCACCAGCGTTTCGATCAGCACGGCCGTCTGGATCGTCATGTGCAGCGAGCCCATGATGCGGGTTCCCGCCAGGGGTTTGCTCGGTCCCGACTCACGGCGCACGGCCATCAGCCCCGGCATTTCGTGCTCGGCAAGAATGATCTCTTTTCGTCCGAATTCGGCCAGACCAAGGTCGGCCACTTTGTAGTCCTGGGTCGCAGTCGTCATCAATCGTTTCCCTTTCTTGATCTCGTTTCCAATTCTTCGATCATCACCCCGATGGGGTTTCGATTTCAATTCTCCCGGCATCGCGCGGTTACGGCGAAGAGCTCCGGCGCATCGTCGGCCAGTTCCGTCGTCGCCAGCTTGACGGACCGGCAGTCGGAAAAGCCGGCGGCCTCGAGCCAGGTGATCAACTCGCCCGGCTCGAACCCCCACCAACGATCCTGCATGCGCCTGCGGAACGACTCGCTTTGATGTGCAAACTGCTCGACGAGCAACACGGCGCCGCCGGCGCGCGAAATGCGCCGCAGCTCAGATACCGCACTCGCCGGGGAGGCCACATGGTGCAGTACCAGGACCGCCAACGCAAGGTCAACGCTCCCCTTGGAAATCGGCAGTTCCTCCAACTCACCGGTGCGGAGTTCGACGTTTCCCAGACCCTCCCGCTCGACACGCTCCGTGGCGGCCTCGATCATCCGACTGGCAGGCTCAACACCGATGACGCGGCGAAAATGACGCGCTAGCAGGGGCAGCATGTAACCGGTCCCGGTTCCGATATCCGCGACCGTCCAGTTATCGGGCAGCAGAGCCATGAACGCCTCGAGCTCGAACTGTGATCCGAAGCTGTCTTCCCGGAGCGTGTCCCATCGGCGACCCAATGAGTCGAAAAACTCCCGGCTCATCTCCTTGCGCTTGCGAAGTACCGAGTCAAGGCGTCCGTAAATCGACCTCGGCAGCTCCTGTCGGCCCAGCCAATCCATGATGCCGCCCGACGGGTCCGAATCTTCGCTCGGCCCGGAAACCGCGACGGAGTACATGACGGCGTTCCCGTTGCGCCGGTCGCGAATCAGCGACGCATCCCTCAGCACGCGCAGGTGCCGCGAGACCGTCGACTGTGGCTGATCCAGCACCGAGACGAGCTCCGAGACACTCAGCTCATGCTGCTTGAGCACCGTGAGCGTCCGTCGCCGCGTTTCGTCGGCCAGCGCCCGAAAAATCAAATCAGGGTTTGCCACCACTTCATCACCGCCTCATAGAGCAATTGAAATCCATATATCCGGATAATAGAATACTTCGGAACCTTGTCAACTCGGGTTGAGAATTCCGGTGGACTGGTGACGTCCTATAATATACGTCCGTTGACCCACGGCATCAGGACGGGCATATTCTGTGCGGAGGGAGTGGAAAACATTCCGTTTTGGCCCCCACCGACAGGGAACCTGCATGGCGTCAGGGCGTCCAATACAGCGAGAGCCGGAGCCCGCCACGGCGGAGGCGCGCTGCGTCTCGATGGAGGATCTTGAGCTCATCAACAAGATACGCACCGGGCAGACGGAGGCGTACGGCGACCTCGTGCGCAAATACGAGGACCGGGTTTCCAATACGTGTTGGCGTATCTGCGGCCATCTCGAGGATGCGCGGGACGTTACGCAGGAAGCGTTTCTTAAGGCGTACGAAGGGCTATCGGAATTTCGCCGGGACAGCGGGTTTTACACATGGATCTTTCGGATCGCCGTGAACTTGGCACTGACCAAGCGGCGCGACGCGGCTCGGCGGCGAACGACCTCGCTTGAGGAAGCTGCCGGTTCGCTCGGAGCGCAGGCGCGCGATCTCGTACTGCGCGCTTCCCCGCAGAACGATCCCGGTTCGGATGAGGTGACCGAGAATCACGGCCGTCTTCTCAGTGCGATTCACGATTTGGAACCCGACTATCGCAGCGTCGTCGTCCTGCGCGACATCGAGGGCATGGACTACGAGACGATTGCAGGGATTCTCGATATTCCGACCGGTACCGTGAAGTCCCGGCTGCATCGGGCGCGTGTGATCTTGTCCACAGCGCTTCAACCCGCGAAAGCGCGGCGCAAGTAGGTTGTCGTTATGGCTGACATGAGACCTGAACATCTTGGCGAGACGCTCTCGGCGTACTTGGACGGCGAACTCGACACGGACGGCACTGCACGCATCGAACAGTTGCTGCGTGACGATCGATCCGCGCGCGACCAGCTTGCCGTGCTCCGCCGTACGGTCGAGCTCGTGGGGGCGTTGCCGCGTCACCGCGCACCGGGCGGGCTGGCCGAGGATCTACAGTCCCGACTCGAACGGTCCGAGTTGATTCGTGGCTTTTCAGAGCCGACAGCATCGTCCCAGCCGCAGCGAACTCGGCTTATGGGAATCTTGTCCACCGCGGCCGTGCTTGCGTTTGTCGCCGGTGGGATGTGGTTCATGGCTTTGGATACGCCGGACGCGGGGTCGATCGAAGGTTCCGCGTCGCGCAGCGCTAAGGTGGACCCCGGCGCGCCCGAAGATGGCGGCCTGGTGCGGCAAAAGACTGCGTCCTCCAGGGTAAAGAAACGCCTGGGGAACCGCGCAAAGCGAAACGGTGCGACGGAGCTGCTGGCCTCGGCGACGCTGGAACAGAAGCTCGCCGCGGGGATGGGATTGGCGTCCGTTTCCGAGCACGCCTTTGACAACGAACCCATTCGGCTGCGCCTGACGTCGGCCGACGCCCGCAGCGGACGGGCGATTACGTCGCGCTTGCTGTCGCATTTGGCGAAGATGGGCGCGATCGACGCGGCATCCGCTCCGGAAACACGATCGGCGGATGGTGCCGGAGTCGCGAGCCTGTTCTACCGCGGCAAGGCCCATCAGAACTTTGGCGAAGGTGGCGGCACGCAGATCCTCGTGCGGGCGTCGCCGCGACAGCTCAATGAACTGCTGTCGGAGGTGTCGCGCGAGTCCAACGCCCTGTCGTCGGTGAGACTTTCGTCGGGGCCGTTTGTCGTACACGGTCTTCCCGGCATCCGAGGCGCGGTGGCGCGGCTCACGGCGAATGGCGAGTTTGCCGGCGATCCGCTCGGCGCTTTGGCCAGTGTGCTCGGCGTGGATCATGCCGCGCCGGCGTCGCGAACGGAAGCCGAGACCGACGACTTGGCGCCAAGCGGTTCTCGCCCGCGGTTACTGCTGGAAACCGCGGCTCGTCGCCCCGGCGGACCCGGCGAGGCAACGAGCCTCAGAGCCTCGCGACGGGCGCGCCGTTCGGGAAAACGGAAAACGAGCACGGCTTCCGCGGGCCACGCGGCGGCATCGTCCTCGACCGATGGTGATGGCGAGTCATACATCACGCTTGTGATTGAAATCGCACACGCCCCATCAGCACCTTCCACGCCGAGGTAGGCCTCTGCCCGAAATCGCCCTGCTTGTGATGAGCAGCGGTGAGCGTACGCATCATACACGCGGAGATTCGGCTCCGGTTGCAACGCGGCGGCGATTGAACCAAGATAACAGCGGAACGCAGGAAACGGAATCGCCATGACCCCGCCCATAGCCGACAAACACGACGCGCAGCCCGAAGCGGACACGAGGACCGGATCGTCTCGCCATGACGATCAGGCCGATCTGCGCTCCGCACAGGATGCCTACAGCAGTGGATCCGCGTCATTGACGCCTCCGCAAACAACCACCGGCGGGTATCCGGACACAGAGTCCTCGGCCCCTCCATCAGACCCGATGCCGTCAAACCGTTGGTGGCTCGGCGTCCTGGTCGGGGCGGTCGTCGCGCTTCCGATCGGGTGGCTCCTGTCCTACGCGGCCACGCTGCCCTTTCTGATCGGGCCGTTTTTCTTCGCGCTGTTCGGGCTCGTGATCGGCGCGGTGATTCATCGGGTCGCATCCCCGGGCAGGCCCTACGGCTCCGCCGCTCTGTTGATCGGCACCACGATGGTCGTCATCCTTGTTTTCGGTGAAACCATCCTTCTCGAAAGCCGGGATTTCCCCGCCGAAATGGCCAACCAAGCGGCAAGCAGTACGCGCACGCTCAGGGATCGCTCGATCGAGGAGTTTCGGACGCAGACAACTCAGGGCGTTCGGCGATACCTGAAAGACAACTTCCCTCCGGGTGGAACGATCGGTTATGTTCGTTGGGTTCTGACGCAGGGTGAGATTGCACACGGAGAAATCGAGGGTGTCGCGACGACACTGACGCCGCTGCAGAGCGGGTTCCTCTGGTCCGTCCGCGTTGTCCTGTCGATCGCGCTGCTCGCCTTCGGAATCGGATCGCAGACGCTGGGTCTTCGCCTACGCACCGAGCTGAACAAAGAGTAAACGTCGAAACGTCCAAACGTCCAATCGTTAAAACGTCGAAACGTCAAGACGTCGAAACGAGGGAATGGTAATAGGCTTGCGATGTTAGTGGGGGTCGTTGCCCAGCAGCCAATCGGCGACCGGCTTGGAGGCCGGATCGAAATCGTACTCGCTCAGGTGAGCTTTGGGTACCCAGCGGATTTCGGCGAACGAGCCCTTGCAAGGATCGTCACCGACCGGTCCGCAGAAGAAGTATCGCAGTTCGATTTCGCGGCCATCCACCTGGCACACAAGCGGCGGTCGGCCCTCGATGATCTCGACCGGCATGTCGAATTCCTCGGTGGTGAAACGGCGCATGGCCGCTTCCGGAGTCTCGCCGGACGTCACCGGGCACCGCGGAAACTGCCACAAGCGCGTGGAATCGGATTGCTCCTTCCCCGTCGCGATCAGCACGTGGCCGTCTTCACGCTCGATCACCCCGGCCGCATAGACTGCTCGTTGAAAAGCCATTAGTTGTCAGTTATCAGTTGTCGGTTGTCAGTTCTCGGTCGCCAGCCATCAGCCGTTTTCTTGTTTTGACGTTTCGACGTTTCGACGTTTCGACGTTTCATTCCCACTCAATCGTCGACGGCGGCTT
>JADFRH010000103.1:1238-7884 GCA_022561415.1 Planctomycetota bacterium | reverse complement strand
CTTGGAACTTACCGCCTTCAGGTCCTCAGGCTTTCCAGATTCCGAGAACGACACCTCCCACAAGGCGACATCTCTCCCCGCTTCAGACTGCCTCAACGAAAAGGCTGCGAGTGCCCCATGATAAAGGCCACCGCTCTTCAGATGGACGCGGACCCCGATAGGCGTCGTTCGCTTACGTTGGGGCTCAGGCCCAAGACGGAGCATTTGATACCAGACACTCCACGGCGCCAGGCCACGGCGTTGCTGTGCCTTCTGGATTGCCGCCTCTGTCCAGTCGAACCACCCGGCGACGAACATCACAATTAGGTTGGCAGCACCTACGGCAACTACCACGTAGAAGAACGTGATCGCGTTCTCATCGATGTAGGCGTCGAGTCCGTCTTGAAAGACGAGCTCGATCTCGTCGCGAACGCCGTCTGCGAACACGGCAACAAGTGCCAGAGTGGAAACCTCCAGTGTCAGCAGAACGAGGTTCACCGTGAGACTCTCAAGGAGCACGCGGGCGTCACTCGGCCTATCCGGATCTGGCGTTCGAAAATTACGGCTTACCGAGAAGTAGATAAATCCTGGAATCATCAGGAACGCCGCTAGAACTAGCCCCTCGCGTGTGAGCTCCACGGCGTGCCTAGTCCTCTTTTGGCCCGCCAGGTACAGGCCCTTGGGGATACGGCTCTGTGCCAGTTCCCGGTTCCCGTAGTGGCGGCGTGGCAGCAGGATCGGAGCGGTCCTTTTGCCCCGGCCCCGTGCCCGGGGTCGGGCGCGGACTTTCCCGTGGGTCGGGTGTAGGCTCTCGCTTTTCGTCCTTCATATTGCCTCCAAATTCGCGATGATGCCCAATTATACCAGTGAAGATTCTGCCTCGCCCAGGCGCACGCTCGCGACGCCAGGCCTTTTAGGTCCTCCGCCGGAGCGTAGGGGGCGCAGTGCGGGGCAGCGTGCTATATTCATGCCTGGCACAGGAGGCTTTTCAATGGCCGACCCGAATTGGCTGTTCGCATCTACAGCGCAGTCCGCCGCAGCGGTGTTTGCCATAGTCGGCGGTTTCATCGCCACCCGTGTCATGACTCTCGCATCTGAGAGGGCGACGACCAACCGCAGCCTGGCTGAGAACGAAAGCACCCGTGCCACATTGAGCGCGAGAGAGAGTGAACTGAAATCGGAAAGCCAGGGCCTGAAGCTGTGGCGGGCCCTGTCGGGGGTTAAGTCGACCCTCTTATACGAAGACAAGGTTCCTCCGTTTGACGTAGTCATGAGGGCTAAAGAGTCTACAGATTTCCCGGAAGACATACTTAGAGCAGCCTACGATGGCCTGCTGGCCAACTACGAGCACGCCAAGCACTTCTTTGAACAGCATGCAAGTCAGATCGACCAAAATGATAACTTCACCCTATGGGCACACAAGGTGCGGATACGTGAAGTCCGAGAAATTGATGACGCCCTCGACCTAAGCATGCTCGAAATAATCTTTCGGCGGGAGACCGGCGGTAATGTCGCCAACTTTTCCGGTCTGATGGGTCGCAAAACCGTTGAAGTATTCTGCGGCCTTGCGCGCGTTGGCCGTAATCCCTCCGAACCCATAGAACTCGATCTTCGCCCCTCTGATGTCTCGGTGGAATTCCCCGACCAGATCGAACGTCACGCGAGATTCCAAGCCCAGGAACTGCACCCAGCCCGTGACCTTGCGGCGTTCCGTGTTGTCGAGTTCGCCTTCAATCAGATAGCGTGTCGGTCGCCAAGCCATATTCAGATGCCTCCCCGGACGTGACCTGCGGTTCGGAACCTCGACCCCCTTCGCCGATTGTCGATTTCTCGGTGGGTGGCGTACGCGTATCGATGGGCGATTGATCGAAACGGACGGAAACTGAACCGTGCCGCAGGAGCGCGCGTCGTGGCCGAAGACGAACCACAGGCGCCCAGAAACCTATCCCTGCAACGCCGAGACAAAATGCTCAGCCGCTTTGCCAACTTCGGCACCGCTCGTCTCGAGTTCCCGGCCTTTCCATTGTTTGCCATCAAGAGTGTGTACGGGGTGCGGACTAATAAGCGTTCGACTGATTTGGTCGGGCGCTTGCCGAACAGCTCGGTGTCGTCGACGTTCAACGATAACTTGATCATGCGACGGCCTGCTTGTTGAACCCGAATCGCCCGCGGTCGACCTTCGTGAACCGCGCCTTTTTCCCCTTCGTTGTGATCTCTCGCAAGATCGCCGAGTAGAGCGTGGCGTGCGGGGTCTTGCCCTTGGGACTGCTCCACAGCCCTTGCTTCGCCATCACGGTGATCAGTTCCCGCGATCGCATCGGCTTGCCGGCCTTGGCCAGGACCTTCGCGGCCGCGTCGAGTGCGCTGAGGCGCTTGGGCTTTTTCTCATCGCGGGTTTTCTTTGACGTTGTCGCCTTCTTCTTTCCCGACTTCTTCGCCGTGCGTTTCTTGGCGCGTTTACCAGACGCCTTGGACTTCTTCTTCGTTGCCATCGGTGCTTCTCCTTTTTTCGTTTCCTCAAATGCGGCGCCGCGTCGGCGCCAGCTTCTCTCGATTCTTGGACCACGTGCAACGCAGCGCTTGCCTACATGGCACGAGAGTTTTTCTCCGGCCTGCCAAGGACACGGTCCATTACTTCACGGGCCGCTCGGTCGTTGGCGTCGGTCACCCGGTTGTAGAACTGCATCGTGACCCGGGAGTCGCTGTGGCCCAGAAGTTTCGCAAGCGTCTTGGGCGGTGTTCCTGCGTCGGCGTGGTTCTGGGCGAAGCTCTTACGGAACGTGCTCAGCGTAAACGGTGCCGATAGTTCGACCCTAGCCGTGCGGAGCAGTTTCTTGGTATCGCGGACGACGTTGTTGACCATGTCCCGGTTTTGCCATTGACGATGCGCGTGACCTGCCCAACCCAGACCATCCTGACAGCGCTGCCAATGCTCGCGAATTCGCACAAACCGCTCCGGCGAGATCACGGCCAGACTTCCCGCCTGAAACGCCGTACGCATCGACTCGGTCAGATCTGGCATAGCCGACTCAGGGATCGGTACCGAGCGTTCCTTGCTGGCGGACGACTGCCGCTCGGCCTTGACCGTAAAGCCGGGTAAGTCCTTCGTAGGGGTCCGGTTGATGACATGAACGCGCCGATTGGATAGATCCAGGCAACTGGCGGTCAGGTTGTGTACCTCACCCGGTCTCAGGCCGCAGCCGTACATGAGCCAGTAGACGGCTCGTTGCCGCGCCGTTATTACCTCGGCCAACAACCGCTGGAATTCCCCGGGTGTGATGTGATGCCAGCTGCGACCCTTGGCGGTGATTCGAAGCGGCGATCCCTTGTCCGCCGCGTTAGCGATGAAGGGGTTTCGTTCAACGTAGTTCCACGCCACGGCGGCTCCGAACAATGCTCGGCAGTGAATGAGGTGCCGCAGCCGAGTCCACGTGGCGATGTCGCCCGGCCGCCCGTCCACCCTGCCGCGACTCGACAGAAACGCCTCGGCGTGGCGCTGCTCGATCGTGTGAATCAAACGGCTGCCACCAAAGAACGCGACAAGCTGATCGAACGTGTTCACATACCCGATTTGGGATACGTAACTCAACCGCGAAATCCTTGCCTCCGTAAATTCTGCCAACAAGTGCTCAAGTGTCACAAAAACAGGCTCACTCAGCCCCTTACGGCTGATTTCTGCGCATTTTTCGGCATGGAAGGCCTTGGCGTCCCATTTGTACAGAAACGACCGCCCTGGGCGTTTCTGGCGGTTTGTCACCGGGTCAGGCGGGGTCCACCAGCGCACCGTGTAGGGCTTGCGCCGTTTCGGGTAGTGCAGCAGATCTACGTTTGTGTTCATTCGCTTTTTGCCCTGTTTCTTGCGGTTCCTTTGGCGCAGGGGCACCAGGGAACCGGTTGACGATGGATCGAATGCCACTCGAAAGCAAGTCTGAATCTGCAAAAAGTGTCATGCCACTGACACTTATCTTCGGCCAGTGTGGCCGCTTCTGCCGCACCGGGATGGCAACCGCTTGGCACGTATCGTCAGCGGTCGCTGGGCGATGAACTCCAGCACGTCCTCTGCCCGGAATCGCCGTTCACGCCCGATCTGTATCGCGGCCAATTCGTGCGAAAAAACATAGCGTGCAACCGAAGCCACCGGACACCGAAGAAGCGCGGCCACTTCTTCGGTTGTCATGACTGGCGGTAACGGCTGGATTGAAAACGACATGGCTGGTCTCGGTTTCGCAATCAAAGTGATGGACGGAATCGCCCCCTACACAAAAGCAATGCGCAACAATGTCAAAACGACTACACGAACAATGGAAACCGCGACACAGGCCGCCGCGAGCAAGCGCCAACCGTCGATCGGCCGGTTCGGTACCAACCGGCTCCAAAGCCGGCTCACACGACGAAGCGTCCGATCCACCAGCGGCCTACCTGCAAGATCGAACTCGGCGAGCAGCGGCACGGCCCGCCACCGGCAAACGGCCCGAACAATAATCAACACGACCACAAAATCCGCCAAGACCGCCACACCGAGTGCGATCGCGCCCACAAGCAACCCAACGATTCCCATATCGGTTACCTCCAAAGGGCCTAGCGTGAGATCCGCCCGGCCAGTTCTTCGAACTTCTTGATCAGACCGCCCTTGTCACCGATGAAGGTGTACCTCGGTGTCACACCGTCCGCGTGGCGCGACGCGATCGTGCGTAGGTCAGCTTCGTTTACGGCCGAGGGATCGCCGCCGATCCCGACGCAGTCGATGCACACGCCGGATTTCTTGAGAGCCAACGCCACCGACAGGGGCGAGCCGCCGGTGTTGAACTCGCCATCCGTGAGCAGGATGACGCGCCGGGCGCTGGCGTGGCTCACACCGATCGCAGGCGGAAGGAGTACATCGAGCCAGCCACTTCGACCGGCGTAGCTAAGAACCCGGCCCGCCTCGGTCAGAGCCGCCGTGATGTTCGTTCCGCCGTGCGTCTCGATCGAATCCAGCAGACCGATCATGTTTTCGGCGCGTTGCCCCACGGTAAGCAGCGGACAGAGCACCGAGGCGGTGCTGCCGTAGGTGACGATCGCCACCTCGTCGGCTGGCGCGATCCGGCACTTGCGCTGAATCAACGCAATCACCGCCGCGATCGCAGCGGCCAGCCTTGAGGGCGGCCAGTCGGTGTCCTCCATAGACGGCGACACGTCGATCGCCACCACCAATCGTTCCGGCTGACCGGCCGCCGGTGCGTTCGCAAAATCAAAGTACTTCATCTCTATCTTCTCCGGTGATCGTGACTTCGTTGGCTACGCCGCCGCATGGTTGGCCGTGTCCGTGTTGGTGCTCTTGTGGTAGTCGATCTGAATCTCGACCTGTCCGCCGCCCACGAGATCCTTGCCCGTCGCATGGATCATGCCGTTGTCGTCGATGCGATAAGTGATCTCGATTCGCTTCGATCGTTTCTGCTCTGACGGCAGGTTGCCGAGCACGATCTCGCCGATCGAGAGGCACTTATCGAGCGGCTGACCCTCCTCGCCCTGAAGAACCTCGATCCGAGCTTCGGTCTGATTGTCAAAAACGAGGCAGAAGCGATCCGTCCGCGACGTGGGGATGGCCGTGCCCTTGGGAAGGATGACTGCGTTGCGAAGGGTTCCGTCCTTGTCGGCCACGCAGCAGCCGACGCCGTGGGCCGTCACCTCACGCACGAAGGCGTCGGGGGCGGGTATGGCCCGACCGCCGACCATTAACGTCTTGCCTGAGCCAGCCAGTTCCATCGCACAGGTCAGCGCCGCTCCGTAGCAGACCGCACGGTCGGGTTCGATGTCGCAGTGCGGTACGATACCACTGAGCTCGGCCAAGCCGGTTTCGACGGCGGGCATGCGAACCGAACCACCCACGCGGATGATGGTATCGATCTGGTCCCACGAGAGCCCAGCCTCCTCGACCGCCTGAGCGGTGCAGTCGAGCGAGTCCTTTAGGAGATCGGCCGTCAACGATTCGAACTGGTCGCGGGTGATCTCGACGATGGACTGCTTGCCCTGACACCCCACGACGATGCGGGTCTTGGCCTTCTCGGAGAGAGCGATCTTGGCCTGCTCAACCTTCTCGGCCAGCTCCTGGAAGAACATGGGCTCTTCGTCTCGGCCCGGCTCGAATCCGTTCTCTTTCGTGAAGGCATCAAGCACATAACGCTCGATACGCTGGTTGAAGTCCATGCCTCCCAGGCGCTCACGACCGGCGGTGTTGAGCACCGTGACCGAGGTGCCCTGCGTCTGAAGCACGGAGACATCAAACGTGCCGCCTCCCAGATCGTAGACCACGAACCGTCCGTTCTGTTTCTTGTCCAGGGCGTACGCGATTCCGGCGGCGGTGGGCTCATGGACGAGCTTCAACGCCGTAATCCCGGCGGCCTTGGCGGCATCGATCGTCGCCTGCTTCTTGTGGTCCTGGAAGTTGGCGGGGACGGAGATGACGGCCTCGTCCACCTCCTCGTTGAACCGCCGCTCGGCGTCCTCCTTCATCGTCGCGATCATGAGGCTCTGGAGGTCCGTTGCGGTGTAGGCCTTCCCGTTGGCGTCGGTGTAGAGCACATCCGCCGAGCCGAGCTTCCGCTTGAACCCCGTAACGACGTGGTCCGGCTGCAAGTAGCCTTCGGCCAGGGCCTCAACTCCGACGATCGGGGTAACGCCATCCTCA
>JADFRH010000103.1:0-1228 GCA_022561415.1 Planctomycetota bacterium | reverse complement strand
AAGAAGATGGCTGAGGCGGTGAAAGGATCACCGCGACGGTTGAGGATGATCTGCGGTCGACCGGTTTCGTCGATGCGGGCCGCCTTGCAGCGTGTGGTGCCAATGTCCATGCCAAGTACGATCATGATTCTGCTCCTGTAAGAAAAAACCTGGGGCCGAGGCCCGATTGAGTTAGATCAAGACGCCTAAGAAGAGACGCCGGACTTTCGTGTGTAGACGGCGACCCGTTCCGGAACGATTACGCGATCCCCCGCTCTAAAGCCTGGGGCGAGGCGCTGTGCTATGCAGCCCACATGCGACGCATCAGAGGTTGGTAGGCGTTGAACGGCCTCCTGGCAGGAGCGGTCGAACCGGTTCCCATCGACGACGATGAGCTCGATGCCAAATTCGCTCAGCACCGTTTCCAACTCGGCCCGCAAGCCGTCCAGCACTTCGTGTGTCCAAAACTCCGTCGAGTGTTTCTGGAGTTCCGGCGGGATCAACCGAAGGCGGCTCTTGACCACGGCCAACCGCTCCAGGGTCCGGCGGTGAATCGAAGCGACGCTGCGCGTGAACGGATCGAGATAACGGCGCTCCCAGGCGTTCTCTTCGTACCGCGTCAGACGATCGTGAATCCGAGTGGCGAGTTCGTCTCGCAGGACCAGCTCCGCCACGGTCCGATCGTTCTTTGCGCTTGCCTGCACCAGTCCGTCGATCTTCGCATACAGCGATCTGACCTCCGTTGCCGTTGCATCGTCCGGACGGTCCAAGTTGACTGGCTCGGCCGGTTCGTCGGGTAGAAGACCAAGCACCTCCGATATCAGTTCTTCCTGAGTCAGATCGATTCCGTCGAACTCGGCATTCGTCGGTGATGCCGAACCTGGGTCGCTGAGGGATCCGGATTCGATTGCGTCCACTTCGGGCACCTGATTTACTGTGCGGTTTGATTCGATCACTTTTCTTTCCTTTCGCTTGTGCTGAGGACCAGTCGAACGACGGCCACCAGGCTGACCAGGATCACGCCGAGCACGCACAGGCCGAGGGTCTTGTCCTCGGTGGTGTTCCCCGGACCGATGTGCGAGATGCTTCCGATCGCTACGCCCAGCTGGCGATGATTCCGCATCGCCAACACGACACTGAGCAGTACCAAGCCGAGCGCGACCACGTTGGGCCATTTGATTTCCACTGTGCTGGCTCCTTTTCTTTGTTTGTTTGCCAGAGGCTTACGCCACGGCAATCAAAGACATAC
>JADFRH010000102.1 GCA_022561415.1 Planctomycetota bacterium | reverse complement strand
CATGCTCGGTGTCGGCAGCCGCCGTGTCTATCGCATCGAATCGGCCGGACCCGCACCGGAAGGTGTGAAACCCCGGATTCAAGATGCGGCCAGGATTCTCTGGTACATTTACGCCGGTCTGACGGTGGCGGAGCTCATCGCCCTGCGGCTCTGCGGCATGTCCTGGTTCGACGCATCGTGCCACACCTTCTCCACGCTCGCCACCGGCGGCTTCAGCACCCGTGACGAGAGCATGGCCGCGTTCCCGTCTCCTGCGATTCAGTCCGTCGTCATTCTGTTCATGCTGCTGGCCGGTATCAACTTCGGACTGTACTACCAACTGCTTCATCGTGATTGGCGGGGCGTTCGAAAAGACCCCGAGATGCGGGTCTACTTGATGATCCTGCTTATCGCCACCGTGATCGTCACGGGCAGCTTGTACGTTGGTGCGTCCGGTCAGACCCACGACGGCGGCGCCCCGCCGAGCTTCGCCCAGACGCTTCGTGACGGGCTCTTTCAGGTCGTCTCCATTCAGACGACCACGGGATTCTGCACCGCCGACTTCGATCAATGGGGGTTTGTGGCGAAAGCCACACTTCTGACGCTGATGTTCATAGGCGGCATGGCCGGCTCGACCGGAGGCGGTATCAAGGTGGCGCGCATCATCATCGCGGCGAAAGTCATTATCGCGGAGATTGAGCGCGTCTATCGCCCCAACGTCGTCCGCCCGGTCAAGATAGGCCGATCGATCATCGACGCCGATCTGAAGCGGAACACGCTCGTTTATCTATTGGGCATTGCGTTGTTGTTCGGCGCCGGGACCGGCGCAATCATGGTGTTGGAGAGCGGCAACGACATCGACATCACCACGGCCGCCACGGCTTCGGCGGCGACGCTCAACAACATCGGACCCGGTCTCGCAAGAGTCGGCGCCACGCAGAACTACGCATGGTTCACCGCCGAGACCAAGATTCTTCTGAGCCTCCTGATGCTCCTGGGTCGTTTGGAGATGTTCACGATCGTGGCCTTGCTCACGCCCCGTTTCTGGCGTGAAGAGTAGGCGGCGATGCCGGGCAGGTCCCGGCGCGCCGGGACCGTCGCGGAGACCGCTGCCGGTTGTACCACGCGCGGAGTCGGATACGATGCTCCCGGCGCGGTAGTTTCAACTCAACGCAGCGGCGCGGCCGTGCCGTCCGGTGAGGTAGACGAGAATCGACGTGGGATTCAGTCAGTTTCGAAGATTCGGCGTGCAGGCGAAGTATGCGCTGGTTCTTTCTCTCGGCTCCGTCCTTCCCCTGCTGGTTGCCGCGACACTCGCGATTCGCAACTACGACCACGAGTTAGGGCAGATCGTCCACGGCTCGAAGGGTCTGTTTCTGCCGGTGTTTCTGACGTGCCTCGGGCTTTCGCTTCTCGCGAGCGCGATCGGTTCCGCCCTGGGTCTGAACAGTGCGGGGCGGCGACGCAACGAGAGACCCGCATGGTCCTGGATCGGGTTTCTCGTCGGCAGCGCGGTGGTCGCGTCGAACCTCATTCTGTTGATCGCGTATTGGATGCTGAAGCTGATCCGCCCTGTGTAGTCCAAGGGCGTGCCTCGCGGTACGGGATTAGTTGTCAGTGATCAGTTATCAGCCGTTTCGACGTTTCCTCTGCGCCCCGCCTTCGCGGCTAGAAGAAGAGCGTGAGGATCAGGTTGGGCTCTTTGTGCTTGCCCTCGAACATGCCGATATCGGACCGTGCGAACTTGACCACGATGTCCGTTTGATTGTCGAGCCATTCGTTGATCTGCATGTTCAGAAACTCGATCGCACCTTCACTGAGCTTGCAGTGAAAGGTGCGGCAGCGCGTGGCAAAGGGACTCTTCGGATCGAGCGGGCGCTTGAACCGACCGGCGTCGTCCGCCTCGGCGTGGTGACCGAGTGTGGCCTCGCTCATCCCGTGAATGCGGCTGCTCGACATCTCCGTCGTGCCGGAGCCCACGGAGTCCGATGAATTCATCTCATCCGATTCCAGTTGGATCGGCTCGAACGTCTCTACTTTTCCGGTGTCACCGGCGCCGTGTTCGCGCTCGTAGTCCTTGACGCAGTGGGAACACAAGAGTTTCCCGTTCTCATAGCGGGCGATCCCGGAGTCGAGATGTTCCGGGTAGACGCTCGCACCGCACGACTCGCAAGTGATCGTTTCACCGCTCTTCTGCTTCATCGGGCTTTCTCCTGTTTGGTCACGGGCCGGTATCATATCCTCCCGCGTGCGAAACCGTCAACGGAATCATCGTTCGAGTTCACGAACGATCGCCACACCGGACGACGTCCCGATTCTCGAAGCCCCCGCCTCGATCATCGCCTTCATGTGCGAGGCCGTTCGAATGCCGCCCGACGCCTTGACCCCCAGCGGTGACGCATACCGCTTGAGTAGGCGAACCCGCTCGACCGTCGCGCCGCCGGCGGGGTGGAACCCGGTGGAGGTCTTCACGAAATCGGCCTCACCCTCCGCAGCACATCGACAGCCCAGAATCACTTGTTCCTCGGTCAGCGCCCCCGTTTCCAGAATGACCTTGAGAATCAGACCGGGAGCACCTCCGTGGACCGCATGAGCGACGGCTTCGATATCCCGACGGACCGTCGCCGGATCCCCGCCGACCAGCGCGCCGAGATTGACGACCATATCGATTTCCGTCGCGCCGTCGTCGATCGCCCTTCGTGCCTCGGTCGCCTTTGTGTCGGGGGCGTTGGCCCCCAGCGGGAAGCCGGCCACCGAGACAATCGCAGGCCTCGACCGAATGTGGGTGCGAGAATCCCGGCGCGCCGGGATCGCGCCAGCGGTGTCCAGCCGGGCCGCCACACGGCGCACGTGAACCGGATTGACGCACACCGCGCCGAACCCGTACCGAAGCGCCTCATCGCACAGGGCGTCAATCTCCGCCGGGGTCGCCTCGGGTGCCAGCAGCGTGTGGTCGATTTTCCTGGCCGCATCGCGTGCGGTTAGATTCGTCATGACTCACCCAGCAGCGTGAAGTCGCCCAGAAGCCGGGCGAGGCCATCGTCTCTGAGGACATACACGATCCTCGCCCGCTCGGAGACGGCACCGAGGGCCGGGAGCCTTGTCGCGGCCCGATCCACAATCCCCAGCGCCAACCCGACATCATCGAAACCGAACATCGTGCGTCCCTCTGCGGCTGCGATATAGCGAACGATCCACCCGGCCGCCGCAACGGAGAGACACAACGCCGCCAATCCGTTGACCACAGACCAGCCGTAGTACCCGGCCCCGAACACGCTGCGCCCCTCCAACCGCGCGATCAGGTAACGCCAGAGCAAGTCCTCGACCCTGGCACGATCGTCGGGATTCGCGGCGACCGCCTCGACGGTTTCGAACCGCGCCTCTCCGGAGATTCCCGGAAGCGCCGGCACGATGCCATGCCCCTTGCGAAACCGTCCCGCCGCCCGGAACTGTTGCCAGCGCCGGCGAAGACGGGAAAAGCCGGATGTCAACTCAGCCAGCGTAACATGCTCGGCATGGGCGAACGCGAGCTGTCGCAGCAGGCCCCGCGCTCTGGGTGTGGCCGTTGCCGGTGACGTGAGACTCTCTGCGGGAAGAGCCTCGAAAAGAAGATCCAACAGCTCCACAAAACGCTCACCGCGCACGTGTTTGAGCGTGGCCGCCTCGAGCGTGGTGGTCACTCGTGCGGCGCCGATCAGCCGCTGCGCCATGGTCAGCTTCTTCTGTTTGAACCAGCGAACGAAGCGCGTCGTTACGGTGTCGAGCTCTTCCTGCTCGGCTCGAACACCTCGTGTGAGGTCGACCGGGCCTCCGGTGGGCTGCGCGCCGCCCATCATCGCAGTGAGTTCTTGCAAGAGCGGGCGATGTTGGCCGATCGGAGCGCCCTTCGATTCGATCACGCTGGGACAATCGAAACGCAGCGACGCCTGCCATCCGTCTCGGGTCGGCCGCACGGAAAACGGAAAGATGCGGCATGCCAGCGGTTTGGCCTCCTCGCCCAGCTCAGTATGAATACGGCAGCGGTTGTCCGCGTCCAGGAAGACGCACGCACCGTCAGGTCGTTTGTTCAGCGCGTATCCCCGCCCGACACGCACAACCGGCGCTACGCCGAGTTTGTCCGCCCAGCCCTGCTGTTCGAGGCGTTCGCCCTCGTGGTCGAGCAGGTGTCCGACCAACGTCCGGCAGCACATCCCGCAGGAATGGCAGGACCATCGCTGACCCGCAACGTTGGGCATGAGGACCGGAAGTGGGTGTGTCGCGCTCATCACCGTGATTGTCGGGAGAATCGTGACCGCAGGCAACCTGGGTCATGATCGGTGGTCGAGCCTCTAGCGCGACGCCATCCCCGTCTCGAGGTCGACGCCGAGCCCTTCGGCGATGCGGTTGATGTAGTTGAAGAACGAAATGACCTGCGTGGCATCGTTGATGGCTCGATCTGACAGTCCCAGTTCCCGCAGCCGATCGACGTCGGCCCGGACAATGCTCGCGGGCTCACGGGTAAGCTTGACGGCGTGATCGCACAGCGCCCGATCGACCTCGGAAAGCTCCGCCTTGGTGTAGTCGGTCTTGATTTGCTCGACCCATGCGGCGTCTTCGACCTCAACCCGGAGATCATAGGCGTGGGCCAGCGTTCAGTAGACGCAGCCGTTGGTCTTCGAGACGACGACCGCGAGCATCTCGCGTTGGGCGCGGGAGAGTGGTGAGTCACCCAAAGCGGTGGCCTGGTAGAGCTGCATCATCGCCTGCAACGCCGGGGGGTTTTGACTCTGCAAGCTGAGAATGTTGTAGACTCGGCCGGCGCGTTTTCCGGCGTCTTGATAGATACGGGCGAGAAGGCCCTCGGCCTTGTCCTCGGGCACGATTTCGATGAAAGCCATCAGTCCTTCACCGTCACGCTCGAATGCTTTTCGACGAGGTAGGTGTACAAGGCCTCGACGTCCTCGTTGTACATGCGTATGCAGCCCAGCGAGACGCTCTTGCCGATCGAGTCCGGCTCGATCGTGCCGTGTATGCCGTAGCGAAACTGCCCGACCGCCTCACCGGAAACGCCGGCAAGCCCGATCCACCTCTCGCCGAGCGGGTTCTGCGGATCGTCGGACGCAATCACCCGCCCACTACGCGGCGGATAGTAGGTCGGATTCTCCAGCTTGGTGGCAATGCGCCACTCGCCGCGCGGCGTGCTGCCGTCCGCGCCGAGCCCCACCCGAAAGTGCTTCACGAACGTCGATTCGAGAAAAACGTCGAGCGAATAGCTCGATTTCTCGATGACCGCATGAAACGGGCCTTTGATCACCTTGATCGATTGGCCGGCACGAATGCGGTTCTTGTCCCTTATGTCGTTGATGGCGGCCAGTAGATCCGCTGAGACCTTGTTCGCCTTGGCAATTTTCGCCAGCGAGTCGCCCGGCTTGATGACGTAGCGATCGACGAGGGGATCACCGGGAACAAGCCGCGGAGAAAAGATCGTCTCGTTGCCGATTCGGGTCAGCTCGGCCCGGAGCGTCGACCGGTCACGCTCCGAAGCGCCAAGCGCCATCGCATCGCTGAAGTGCGTGCGGGCGGCGATGAGATCGTTCCGTGCCACGGCGTCCTTGCCCGCTGCCATCAGGGAACGAATGCGAGCCGCGTCCGTCGTCGGCACATCGGGGGCACGCGGTTCGGGAGCCGCCCCTTTTTCGACAACACCGGAAGGCGGCGGATCCTCCGGCACGATCTCGGGGCGGTCCGTCGTGAGCCCCGGCTGGGTGGAAAGTGCCAAGGTCGCCGCGACACCGGCGGGTGTGCCGGCTCCGGATCGCCCATAGACCCACCATGTCGCTACCACGGCGAATGTCACGGTCAGATACGCCAAGGCCGGTCCGACTCGGGTCCGCCTTTTGATCCGTCGATATAGCGCCACGATCTCGGCTCCGCTAGGTAGAGGATGATGCTGGGAAGGCAAACCGCCACCGGTCGTCGCGCTGCCGACCGCGCCTTCGCATGCGTAGCTTAGCGGCTGTTCGCCGCAGTTCAAGGGGTCGGAACGAGGAACACCAGATCCCGAGGTTGCGGCCGGTTCGCTACCCGGCGGTTTGATCCTCGGGCTCAGGGACGAGGTTGTACCACGCGGAGACGATCGCGGTTGCGACGCCGACGGACACGAACTGGATCGGCAGGATCCGAAGGAAATGGCTCGAAGGCACCAGCGGCGGCAGGGAGGCGACTTGGGGTCGCACGGCCGCCCAAACGTAGGCCGCCACGGCCATCAGGGCGACTCCGACGATCGACCAACACGCCGACCGCACCGGAACGACCCGGTGGGCGACGTAGCTCGCAACAAGAACCGATGCGACGATGACAAAACAGACCTGACCGTGCTCGATCGATCGGGCCGTGAGACTGGCCGACAACGCGCTGACGACCACCAAACCCACCCCGGCACAAAGCGTCGCGTGCTTGAGCCCCTCCACGGGAACCGTGCCGCGCCGCCCGGCGTCACCAAAACACAGCGGCGAAAACCAGGGAACATCAAGCCCGGCCGGTAACTCTCCCGAACACTCCGGCGGCGAATGTCTTTGCGCGGACTTTTCTGCGTTACGAGGTTTGGCAAACACCCAGGTCATAATCACGGCGGACGCCACCAGTGCCACCGCCATGACGGCAAACCACGCCATCGCCTCGAGCGCGAACATCGCGGCCAGTGCGTGCTCCGATGACCCGTCGACTGCGGCGCTCTGCTGCAACATCGACGAAACGGTGCCGCCGCGCAGGGACACCAGGGAAAGACCCACCGCGACGGCGAACGTACCGACGTCAATCAGCTTGCGCCCCGCCAGGATCGTCGCCACGGCCGCACAGACCGCCGCGAGCCCGGCCGCCTGCAACACCATCGCAAGACCGCTCGTTCGAGACAGCACGCTCACCGCGCCGAGCGGGTCATTCGGGGCCATGGCGTTCCAACCGATGGTGAGGAACACGGCGCCGCCAACGGCCCATGACGTGAGCGCTACGATCCGATCGACAAAGCCGAGCGGGGCGCGATGCAAGGTGACCATGGAAGGTGTATCGCTCATGAGTTCGTTCGCTCGAGTAACTCGTGTCGACGCAGGACCGCCTCGATGCCTGGTCGGGCGCTCTTATCCACCGGGCACAGCGGCAGCCGAAACTCCTCCCGCACAAGTCCGCTCACAGCCATCGCCGTTTTGATCGGGATCGGATTGGGACCAAACCGCCCGAGCCCGACGGCGAGGTCGTACACCTTTCGGTGCAGCGGCAACACCGACGTCACCTCTCCCGCTTCGGCCGCCGTCACCAGAGACTTCATCAACGACGGCGTCAGGTTCGATAGCACGCTGATCACACCCGCCGCCCCGAGCGCCATGAGCGGCCAGGTCAGCGAATCGTCACCGCTGAGCACGACGATGTCGCACCGGGATGCCAGATCGGTCACGCGATCGACATCGCCGCCGGCGTCTTTGATCGCGACGATGTTCGCGTGAGCCTCGCGCAAACGCGCGACCACGTCGTTGCCCATGTCGACGCCCGTCCGCGTGGGTACATTGTACAGAACAATCGGTAGCTCGACCGCATCGGCGATCGTCGCAAAATGTCGAAAGAGCCCCTCGGGCGTCGGTCTGTTGTAGCTGGGAACCACGACGAGCGCGGCATCCGCCCCGGTCGCTTGGGCACGTTTGGTCCGCTTGACGGTGTCGGCCGTGTTGTTCGATCCGGTCCCCGCGATAACCGGCACACGCCCCGCGACGCGCTCGACGCTGGTGAGGCCCGCCCAGAAGACGGTCTGTCTGGTGGGCGACGGCGGGTTCCTCATGCGCGCCGGCGAGATGGAGACGGCTGCCCGGCTCAAGCTCGCACCGGTCGTCGTCATCTTCGACGATGGAACGCTGGGTATGATCCGGATCAAGCAGC
>JADFRH010000101.1 GCA_022561415.1 Planctomycetota bacterium | reverse complement strand
CAGGTTCTGTCTGGCATCGACGCTATGCATGATGCGGCCATCATTCACCGGGACCTTAAGCCAGCAAATGTGGGCAGGCATAAGGGAACAGCTGTCGTGTGTGATTTCGGCTTGGCCTACGCCGAGGATGTCAGCAAACTGACCCAAGCTGAGATGCGGCCCGGCACACCAGCCTATATGTCGCCAGAGCAGGCGTCCGGCGGCATGGTGACAAACGCTTCGGACATATACAGCATCGGGGCGATGCTCTACGAGATGCTGTCGGGAAAGCGCCCACATGAAGCGGACTCCTATGCCGCGCTCATGCACAAAATTGTGTCCGTGCCGCCAGCGCCCATTGCGAAATGGCGCAGCGATCTCCCGGACGGAGTTGAGAAGACACTGGACCTTATGCTTGCAAAAGAACCGTCCGAACGGCCGACGGCGAGTGAAGCAACACTCATGTTCGCGTCGAAGGCAATTATTACTACACGCGAACCACCCGGATGTTCGGCGTCTCTCCCGACGGTAAGCGTTTCCTTCCGGTCAAGAGTGTTCCCTCAATCGTAGAGGGTAAGGGCGGGAGCGAACTTCGCATCGTCGAAAACTTTACGGAAGAACTCAAGCGCCTTGCGCCGCATCCGGGGGCGAACTGAAGGGCTGTATCGCCTCGGAAACCACATCCCAGAGTGGTTGAATCTGCCACGCATTTGAACACGATTCTTGGTTTTATCGAATCGATCCTGCCTTACGCGGTGCCTTATTCTCTCGCACGCCCGTACAATCGAACCGCATGAAAATTGCGGGCATTGCAGCGCAACGAGTTAGCGATGATTCTACCGATCGGTAAGATGAACCCTACTCGCTCATACGTCAGACCCGAACCGACCCCGCTATTTTTCCCACCGAAAAAAGCAACGATCGTCCTTCCCATCGTCGATCTAGATGGGTCGCAAGAAGCCTATTCGAGATTTCGAAGAGACGACTGGCGAGACCATGACCTTCTTGCTGCCACCTCTTCTAAGCGAAGCCCCACGAACGAAATTTGTCGAGCAATCGACTGGTTAGAGCGAGCCACTGGTCTTTCGCGACGTGCTTTCAAGGACAAATGATGCTCATTGAACCGAATCCGTCTACTGTATTACTTTAGACGGCGGTTTTGCAGGCCGAGCAGTCCGCTTGTTGCTTGGCGGGCCCAAGGAACGGTCATCAGCCCCTCGGGGGAACCCTATGCGAATATAGATATCGGTACGTTGATTCTCGATTGTCAAAACGGCGATCGTGATTTTAAGCGAGTCGTGACAAATGGCGAGGGGATGTTTGTCCTGCGCGATCCGGCTCTGAAGTACGAATTCGGCGCGCAAGAGACCGTGCTCACGATAGAGTTTGCCACGGCGATTGATTTCGGCGACGGTGACCAACCCTATATGTGGAGGTCCGAGGCGATTGTCTGCATGCCCGGGTACGACACCGATTTGGGAATTATACAACTTGTGCTGCGAGAGAACTAGACCCGGATTTCCCAATTGGAAAAGTCATATTGAAATCCGCCGGGCAACGTTTGACCCTATGAATCGAGGTGCTGCGTTCAATAACGTATCCACCGCAATGGTCCTCGCAGCGCGCGAAAGCACAACATGCCCCGAGATGAAATCGCGTTACGGCTACGGTGACAGACGCGCGATGCCACGTTGGACGCGCTTGATTTCGTTGGCGTAGTCGTTCTCGACCGGGCTCGCGGCGGCCAACCGCTTCCAGATTGCGAGTCCCTTCTCGTACAGTTCCCCCGCCAGTTCCTTGTGGCCTTCGCCTTTGAAGTAACCGGCCGAGTGCGTGTAAAGCCGCGCCAAGTCGGACTGAATATTCGGGTCGTCGGGATGTTTGTCCGCTATGACTTGGCAGATTTCCAGATAGACCACGCGCTGTTCGATGGCCTTATCAACCATGCCGGCTTTTCGGTAATAGCCCGAGAGGAACACAAACGTTTCGCGGAAATCGCCTCGCAGTGAGGGATAGACCGCCCGCATGCTGGTCAGCTGAAGCGCATAGCCCTCAAAGGCTCTCTCGGCATAGTGGATAGCGTTCGCAACGTCTCCCGCCATACCGTAGGCGACGGCCGTATTCACCAGGCCCCAGGCCGACGTGGAAGTGGCCAAGCCCTCTTCATGGGAACGAATCGCCTCATCGAAATCGCGCTTGGCCGCATAGGCATTCCCTAGTCGGTGCCACGTTCGCGCCGCTTGAAGCCTGAGATCCACGTTTTCGGGATCGCCGTCAGAGACGGCTACTTTCAGATCGACCGATTGCGTTAGTGTGGAGATGGCGGGCTCGAACTGGCCCCGGGCGCGGTGAACGTTTCCGACCATATACAACGCATCCGCCAGTGCGAGGAGCAGTTTCGCATTCGTTGGATCATCCGCCGTCAAGGCCTTTTGAATATCGAGGGATCTCAGCGCGGCGGCCATGGCGCTATCCATGTTCTTGCGTGCCCAATGAAATTCCGACAAGCCCGACAACGAAGTCGCCAGTTCACTTTTCAACACCGCGTTTTCGGGATCGTCCGCCACGACCGAGCCGGGGCTGAAGACGCTGGAGTTCTTCGTCGAAGGGTTCCACATCGACAAGAAGTACCTGTCGATGGAGGGCCCCGAGAAGAAGCTGCTGGTCAAGTCGGCCTGGGAGAACGAGGGTCCCGAGATCTGGGTCAAGAGCATGACCGTCGAGATCCTCGACGAAGAGCGGGAGCCGCTTTCGGCTGAGTTCCTTTGCCACGCCTGGTTGGCGTTCCGATCGCCCGATCGAGGTGGAATGCTCACCGTTTCGCAGGGAACAAAAACCGTGACGCTCCCGGACGGGTACGCGTTCGTGATGCCGAACGACCCGGAAACCAGACTGACATTGATCGGAATGGTCGAGAACAACAACCACGAGGTGATCGATCAGAAGGCGATCATGAAGTACACGATCGGCTACTACTCGGACGAGGAAGCCAGGAAGTCCAAGCTCAAGAGACTCGAGACGCTCAACATGGTGGGGCGGCCGGATGCCCCTGCCGTCCATCACCAATCGCCGATGAAGCCGCATCTGAAACCCCATCACTGGATGGTGCCTCCGGGACGCCATACCTATCGATCCGCGCTGACGCGGCCGATGTTCCGGTCTCCGGGCAACTCGTTGGGAATCAGCGAAGGTACGCGCATCCATTTCATGCGCCCCCATCTCCACGGCTATGGGGAGTCGGTCGCCCTGATCGACAAGACGACCGGCGAGACGATCTGGAAGGGATTTGCCGAGAACGCGAAGGAGCTTCGCCATATCGTCAGTGTCGATATCTACTCGGACGCCGATGGGATCCCGCTCTACCCCAGTCACCAATACGAGCTCGAAATCGTCTACGACAATCCGACCCAGAAGCCAATCGATGCCATGGGAGCGCTGCGAGCCTTCGTTTCAGTCGAATGAACCCATCAAGGATGTCTGACAAGAGGCATTCGGTTGAGCCGACTTGAATGGCGATTCCAGAATACGCTCAGGTCCGAAGGAAGTAAAACACGCGTTCGAACGTCGCGGCGACTCGCTCCCAATTGTACTGGGACTCAACCAACGTCCGCGCCGCAGCACCCAGCCGCGACCGCAAGTCACGCGAATCGACCAGGCGCACGATCGCTTGCGCGAATCCATCGACATCGCCATTGGGCACGATGAGCCCTGTCTGTTCATGCACCAACATCGCTGACGAGCCCTCGAAGGAGACCGTCGGCAAAGCCGACGCCATGTAATTCAGCAGTTTCTGCGGTATCCCCGGGCAGACGGTCCGCGGGTTGGTTGCAATGTCGGACGACGCGAGTATCTGCGGCAATTCGCTCCACCCGCCCGGTTGAACCCGGATGCCCTCGCTACTGGGATCGTTTACGCCCATTGTGGCCAATACCGCATTGGCCTCGCGCGCCGCCACGAACAACTCCACATCCTGTCGCTGCGCACGCACCTTTCGAAATGCCGCCAAAAGTAGATCGAACCCCTGGTAGCCGCTCAAATTGCCGGCGAACACAACGCGCACCGGCGATACGCCATCGCGGGCATCAGCAACCCTGAAGAACTGTTCGCACTCCACTCCGCTCGTTGCCGTCACGATGGGAAAATCGGGCTCGGCACGTGCAGCGTAGAAGTTCGCGATCTCATCGCTCACACCGATGACGGCATCGGATAGTCGGATCAATCGTTCGTCGAGAATCGTGCCGAGCCGATTGATGGGCGCACTGATGAAGGATGGAAAATAAGAACTCAGCTCCGAACCGAGCAACGAATGCGAATCGAAGATGATGGGCACACGAACACGGGCGCGACGGCGGGCCATGGAGGCCACCAGAAGACCTTCGTAGTGATGCGCGTATATCACGTCGAAAGGCTCCTGCTGGAGCACTTCACGGACCTTCGACGCCAGTCTGGGATTCATGAAAAATAATTTGGTGATGCTAGGCCCCGGACTCGTTTTTGAGTAGTTCCGAACGCCGCGTGAACGTTCGATCCGTAAGTCTGTATCGATGGTGTGATCCGAGATCGGGAACGTCACCACGCAGATCTCGTGGCCGCGCTCGGCCAACGCCTGGCTGACACGCAGCGTGCGGGCCGGCGTTCCACGATCCATCGGAAACGGCCCGGCGGAGATGACCAGAATCTTCATGCGTGCAGCATCATCCATTGGGTCGTCCATCATCCATGGGGTCGTCCATCATCCATGGGGTCGTCCACCGATCGAAACCTGCTCTTCAAGCTTTGATAAACATCGACGTGCGCATCCAGCGCCGCGTCGAGTGCGTAGGTGCTGGCAACGTAGTCGCGCGCAGCCTCACCTAGCCCTCGCCAGCGTTCGTCCCCCAAGAGCCAGCGCAGTCCATCGGAAAAGTTGTCCCGGTCGGCGCAAAAGCCGAAGCGCGATGCAAAGCCGTCCGGATCGACTCGACTCAGGATTGCACAGCCGCACGCCGCGGCTTCCAGGATCGAGCGCGGCAGACCCTCGCGCAGCGATGTGTTGACGAGTACCCAGGCCGTCGACAAAAGCTCGTAGAGTCGCGGCGATTCGAACTGATCGATGAACCCGGCCAGCTCGACGTTGGGCAGAGACTCGCATCGATGGCGTATCTCGCGCTCGTATTGTTCGGTGCGAGCTTTGCCGATCGCGATGAATTGAACGTCCGGATGTTCGAGCGCGAGGTTCAGGAAGAGCTCTGGCCGCTTGCGTGTATCCCAGCGGCCCAGAAAACAAACCGTCGGCACGTCCGCTTTGGCTATTTTCCCGGTGGGAATGCGGATCGGGCTGGGCAAGAAGCCGGGTAGTGAAGCGAGCCCGTATTTTTTCTGCGTGACTTCACGCGAAAAATAATTTGGGCAGTAGACACCGTTGGCGGCCTTTACGGCGCTTGTCACCCATGGATTGTTTTCGTAAGGAAAACTCATCAAGGCGCGATAGCTGCCGTCGCGAATCAAAGATCGCAGCTCGAGGAGCCAGTCGCGAAGCAGGCGCGTGTCGCGGCAGGTAATCAGATGCTTGGCAGATGGCACCGCGCGCCGCGCCACAACGGCAGCCAACGAAGGCTCATGGGAGTGATAAACGTCTGCCGCCAGCGCACGGCAGTGTCGACCGAGCAAGCGCAGCCTATGCGCTGGGTAGGCGATGATGCGCACGCCGTCGATCGATTCCTCTTCCGGCTGCTCACCGCGACGCGGCGTCAGAATCGTTATTTCGAAATCTCGGGAGGCGAGTTCGGTCGCTAGCAGGCGAGTCGATGTACCGTAGCCACCGAACTTGCCCCAGCGAAAATATTCGCTGACGAGGAAGCAAACCTTCACGGGGCTGCTCCGCGGTCCGGCTCGATCACAGCCCATCGCTGTCGTCGAGCAGATCATCGGCCGGAGCGGAGCCAGCGGCGTCCGGGCGCTGCTTGATCGCCCCGAGCTGCTCGAGGAGCTCGGGATGTTCTCGAAGGCACGAGAGCGTGCACCAGCCACGAAGCGCGTCGCCGTCGCTGATCACGACGCTGCTTCCGTCACTGGCGATCGCGTCACCCGGTTGGCTGCGACACGTGACGATGAGCGTGCGCTCGGCGAGGGCGTGCGGCGAAGAACCGTCTGTGCTCGTCTCCACGAGCTTGAAATCGGCCTCGCTCAAGACCACGACCGGGCGCCGAGAGTAGATTGCCGCCAGGATCCCGAAGCGTCGCAACATGTCGGGCGGCAGACCGGCTAGTTCCTGCTGGGTGAGCACGTCGTCGAATTCGGGCAAGCTCCCCTCGGCGGGGACATCCTGCGCGCCGAGTTCCCACAGCGCTTTCCAGATCTGGCCGGCATCGAGTTCGCGCGGCAGATCGTAAAACTCGCGCAGGGTGCTTCCCTCCGACGCGGAGTCACCCACGAACCCGTAGAGCCCGGCCGCGCCATCCGCCACGCCATCCGCCACGCCATCCGCCGCGCCGTCTGCCGCGCCATCGGCCGCGCCATCGGCCGCGCCGTCTGCCGCGCCGTCCTCGCGCCGGGTCGCTTGTGCGAGCCGGGCCACCAGGCGCCGGTCGATGGGACCGGGATGGACGAGAAAGGTCGGCTGCCCTTGCCGCATCTCCAGCACTTCGCGGCCGTCTCCGAGGTAGGGGACGTCGAGTGAAAGCGGTCCCGTCACCGCAGGCTGCGGAACGTCGCTCGATGCCCGCTCCGCGTCGGTGACGAACTGGTAGTAACCCTCAACCTGGGGATAGAACCGGCTCGAATCGGTGAACATCCGGCCGAGTTGCATCAGGCTTGTCATGAAGAAGCGCAGCGCGACGAGATAGGCGAGAAAGAAGCTCCAGTTCTGATCGCCGGAGAAGACGCCAACCCCGGCGATCAGAACGATGATCATCAGCGAGGCCGCCGTCAGTAGATTGATGACAAGGCTGGCGCTTTCTGCGAGCTCGTAGCGGCGAAAGAAAGCGTCGAAAAGCCGGGCGGTCTCCCCTCCCGCGAAGATGTCTTCGGTCGCGCGATCGCCATAGTGGATCGGGGCGGGCGCTCTCCAACTTCGCTCGTGAAGCCGAAGGCGCTCGCGGGTCGCCGTCACGCGATGCTGCTCCGCGAGACGGGCGGTCGTCACGGTGGCGCTGTTCACTCGGTAGATGAACACGCCGGCGACGGCCAGCAGAACGAAGAGGATCGCGGAGGCGGAGGCATTGATGAAGAGCAGGACGCCGACGCAGGCCGCGGTCCGGGCTGCGGGCACGATGCCGTTGAGGAGCAGGCGCAGCACCATGCCGCACGATCGGGGCCAGCGTCGGCCCATCTCCTTCAAGAGATTGGCGGCCAGCATGCGGTTTGCGCGGGGCGAATCCGGATGGGGAAGTCGACTCGCCAACACCAGGATTCTCTTCTCGCAAAACTCTTCGTAGCGTCGTCGGAGCCGAACGGATTGCGTGTTGGATCGGTAGATAAGCAGCGAGTAGGCGGAAAGGAGCAGAAATGCCGAGACGGCGGCCCCGGCCATGAGACTCGTCGAAGATCGGGCAGCAAACGCATGGCCCAGCAGGTGAAGCTCCGCGTCGGCTTCCAGGGCGCGGGTGTAGACGAGCAGGATGTTGAACGCTGCGAACTGGCACGCCAGGCCCGCAACGCTTGCGGCCAGGATCCCGGGCATGTCGGATCGAAAGCGCCAGACACCGTCGAGCCAGATCCAGCGCGCGACGCCCGCGTACTCGGTCAGAGACTTCCACGACGGCAGCTGTGCATTCACGGGGCGATGATCTCATCCCACGCGGCAAGTGTGAGGGGGAGTTCGAAGCGCCGAACCTCGAGGCGCCCGGCCTCGCCGAGGCGTTTGCGCAAACCGGGATCGTTGGCGACGCACTCGAGTGCCGTCGCGAGCGCAACGGAATCCTCGACCGG
>JADFRH010000100.1 GCA_022561415.1 Planctomycetota bacterium | reverse complement strand
CATGGTCGACGGCATCCACGAAAACAAATCGTCAAACCCGCGCCAGACCATGCCGCCCGCGACGACGATCATCGCCGGCAGCATGAGGAAGGTAGCCTTGTGGTCCAGCGCCCATCTCAGCACGAAGGGATACGCCGCTTGAAAAAGTTGAAACACGAGCAACAATGCCCCGATGGTTCCGCCCACGAGAATGGCGTTGCGCCACAGACCTTTTTCCGGCCCGATCGGCAGCCACGACTGCGTAAGTAGAATCAGCACCGCGCCGACATTGACCAGGCCGCGATACAGGAGGTTCCAATAGCCGGACACTTCGACCCGACCGCCGTCTCCGCCCAGGTCGCCGCCGCGTCCGAGTACGGAACCGTAAAACAGGGTCTCCACGTCGGACCAGAGGACGGCATTTCCGCCGTCACTGTCCACCGTTCCCGACACATAAACCTTCATGTCCTGGAACTGAGGCAGGTAGTCTGAAACCGGATCAGCCAACTCGAACTTCCCTTCCTCGTAGAGGATCGCCGTCCGGGCGTTCCGGCTGACTTCCCCCAAGCCATGGAGTTCCTCGGCACGGTCGAGAATCTCACGA
Source organism: Planctomycetota bacterium (assembly GCA_022561415.1). The sequence goes on along the minus strand of JADFRH010000100.1, from coordinate 7,309 downwards.
ACGTCGTCGATGTCGCTGTAGGCTCGCTCCGCCATCTCGCCCGAGCAGCGGATCAGGTCGCGAAGCATGCCCTTGTCGCGCACGATCTTGGCGTAGTACTCGGCGTTGGACCATTCGCCGAAGCTCTCGGCCAGTTGGATCATGTATTCGTGACCGCCGATCGCCTCGAGCAGGCTGCGGCGGCGCAGCTCGTCCGATACGACGATCAGATCGATCGCTTTGGTCGGGTCATCGTACTGATCGAGCAGAACCTCGAAGAGCTGCTGGTGGGCCGGGAGGTAGAACCAAGCGCTCTGCGTTCGCCCGATGATCGGCACGACGTCGGCGATGGCGTCGCGGCTCATCATCATCGAGCCGAGAAGGGCCATCTCGGCGTCGAGATCGTGCGGTGGAACACGCTCCGCGCCGGTGGCGGTGGCGGACAGGTTATTCGTCGGAGCCGTGGCCATCCGTTCCAGCCTCCGTGCCGGGTTTCGATTCGCCTTCGTCCTCTTGTGAACCCGACTTGTCGCGTACGACCCAGAGCTTCACGGTGCTCAACATATCGGGCGCGAGCTTGATGTCCACCGACACGTTGTCGAGTCGGCGAATCGGTTCCTCGAGCACGACATGCTCGGGCTCGACGGGGTGCCCCTCCGCCGCAAGAGCGGCCGCGATCTCTTTGGTGCCGACCGACCCGTACAGCACACCCTCTTCGTTGGACAGGGCGGATACGGTGATCTCGACGCCTTCCAGCCTCTTGGCGAAGGCTTCAAGCATCTCGCGCTGGCGGACCAGTTCCTGCTCTGCTTCCTTCCGCGCCTTGGCCACCTTGCGAACGTTGGCCGTCGTCGGCTCCGTTGCCAGACCGTGCGGCACCAGATAGTTTCGTGCATAGCCCGCGGACACCTCGACCACATCACCGACAATTCCAAGGCTACTGACGTTCTTGCACAAGAGGAGTTTCATACTCGGATCCCAGCGTTGTGGCCGCGACGCCCATCGGGTTGTCGCCACCGAAGATTGTTTCGTTTCGTTCCCGATCCGGTCCCGGCCATGCACTCATGTCTAAAAGGGGATGCCGTCGTCGCCGGGCGGCGGTTCGTTACTACCCGGTCCAGCCACGCCCGCAGCCTGTGGAGCCGATTGGCCTCCGCCCGACTCACCACGGCCACCCAAGAACGTAAAGTTGTCCACGACAACCTCGTGCTTGCTCCGCTTGGTGCCGTCTTGCGATGTCCATTGATCGAACTTCAGGCGACCTTCCACAAGCACCGACCGCCCCTTTGCCATGTACTGCTTGAAGGTTTCGCCGCTACGTCCGAACGCTACGCAATCGACGAAGCAGACCTCCTCTTTCAGGTTCCCGTCTTTGTCTTTTCGCTTGTGGTTCGTAGCCAGCCCGAACTTGCACACGGCCACGTTGTTCGGTGTGTAGCTGAGTTCGGGATCGCGCGTCAGATTCCCCACCAGGATAATGCGATTGTAACTTGCCATGGCAAAGCTCCCGCTCCAAAGCGTCTCGACACGCAGCCTGCGCAGGACGCCGCCTAGTCACTGGTCGCCGGTTCCTCCGGCGTCTTCACATCCACCGCTTTCGACACTTCCGTTTTTTGCGCATCGCCGGACCCAACGGCGGCGGTTGCCGGTTCGTCGGTCCGCTTACGATGATCGGGTCGCTCCGATCGCTCGTCACGGCCTGATCGTTCCTCCGGCCGGTCGGACTCTTCGCGATGCTTCTTGAACGCGTCTTCCATATCGTCCGGCGTCAGCCCCTCGGCCCGAAGGACCAACAGCCGCAGAACGTTTTCCGACAGCTTGGCGTCCCGTTCGAGCGGGGTGATCATGTCCGGCGGGGCCTTGAAGTAGACCAGAACGTACACGCCGCGTTTGCGCCCCTGGATTCGATAGGCCAGGCGCCTCTCTTCCCACTTGCGGCAGATGAGGATTTCCCCCTTCGCCCGCTCCATGAGCCGGCGAATCTCGGTCTCGCAGTCCTCGAACGAACTTCCGAACGTCGGGTCGAACAAAAACATGGCTTCGTATTGATTCAACGTCAGTCCTCTCTTTTGTGCCTTTGGGGCGGCGACTCTGTTCGCCGGACCCGGCGCCGTCTCACGAGATCGGCGTATCGGCGTTGTAGCGCGTCATCGTCGGCTCGGGTCCATTTTCAACCCAACATTCCACGGCGTCGGCGCCCCGCTCGGTGGCCAGGGCCATGATTTCCTCGTCCTCTTCACGGAAGCGACCCAACACATGGGTCGACGCATTGCCGACCGGCTCGCCGATGCCGATGCGCAGCCGACACCAGGCGTCGCTGCCGAGCCGATTCACAATGTCCTGCAAGCCGTTGTGACCGCCGGCCGAGCCTTCCTGACGCATACGCAAGCGCCCGGGCGGCAAGGCCAAGTCGTCACTCACGACCAACAGCGCCTCCAGTTCCAGTTTGTAAAAGCGACCCGCCGCCAGAACGGCCTGCCCGCTACGATTCATAAAGGTCGTCGGTTTCAACAGCACGACCCGTTCGCCTCGGATCTCTCCTTTGCCGAACCACGCGTGAAACTTTTCGGTGCTCAGCGAGACCCCCCAGCGGGCAGCCAGGCGATCCACAACATCGAAACCCACGTTGTGCCGTGTTCCCGCATAGTCCGGGCCGGGGTTTCCGAGACCGACAATCATCTTCACGAGATCAAAGCTCAGCTCTTCTTGGCATCGCCCTTTTTCTCTTCGTCATCCTTGCGAACGCGTCCGATACGCTCCGGTTCGGCCTCGCCCTCTTCGGTCTCGGCCGCATCCTCATCCGGCTCCGCCTCTTTCTCCGCGGCTCGAACGGTCGCAACCCGCTCGTCGGCACCGGTAATCGCCACGACGCCGCTGGGAAGCTCGATGTCCTTGACGTACAAAAAGTCACCGATGTCCAGCTCGGTAACGAGCGGATGGAACGTGCCGGGAATCTCCATGACACCGCATTCGACTTCGATGTCGGCCAGGTGCTGATCGAGAATCCCGCCCTCGCTGGTACCCTTGGCAATCCCACGCAGCTCGATCCCCACGCGGACCTTGACGCGTTCGTCCTTGGATACCCGGGTCAGGTCCATGTGAATCGGCACCATGTCCAGGTGGTCGTACTGGACCTCTTTGATGAAAAACTGATCTGTCGAACCGGCCACGCTGACCCGCAACGTGCGCGCCCCCTGCGCGAGAGCAACCTTGACATCGTGCAGCACCAGGGACACGGACTGCGGCGTTTCACCGTGTCCATAGATGATGGCCGGAATTCTTCCGCTTTCGCGCAGCTTGCGCGCGGAACGCGTTCCCGCGTCCGGTCGGGTATCGGCCTTGAGTGTTTCGACTTCCATTACGCTATTCGTCTCCTGTCAAACGTTAACAGAACAATGCACTGACCGAGCGATGCTCGTGAATCCGACGAATGGTTTCGCCGATCAGATCCGCAACCGACACCACGGTCAGATTGGGCAGCCTCTCGCGAACCTCGGCGCTAACGGGAATGGTGTCGGTGACCACGATCCCCTTGAATCCCGCCTCCCGGAGCCGCTCGACCGCCGGTCCGGCGAATACGCCATGGGTCGCGGCTACAAAAATATCCGTCGCGCCGCGCTCGCGAACGAGCTTCGCCGCTTCGCACACCGTGCCGGCCGTCGTAATCATGTCATCAAACATCATCACGCTCTTGCCTTCGACGTTGCCGATGATGTTCACGGCCACCGTCTCGTCACCGGCCAGACGACGCTTGTGTACGACGGCAAGTTCACTGCCCAAACGCGACGCGAACTCACTGCCGAACTTGATGTTGCCGACATCCGGCGACACCAGAACCGCGTCGCGGATCGTGGCATCGGAAAAATGCCCCGCCAACACGGGAGCGGCCGTCAGGTGGTCTACCGGAATGTCGAAGAATCCTTGAATCTGATCGGCGTGAAGGTTCATCGTCACCACGCGATCGATACCGGCCGTGGTGAGCATGTTCGCCACGAGCTTGGCAGTGATCGGCGTGCGGCCCTCGGCCTTGCGATCCTGCCGGGCGTAGCCGTAGTAAGGAATCACGGCCGTGATTCGATTGGCGCTCGCACGGCGAAGCGAGTCAATCGTGATGAGCAGTTCCATCAGGTTGTTGTTGACCGGCGGACAGGTGGACTGGACCACAAAGCAGTCCTTGCCCCGCACGTCGTCTTCGATCTTGACCAGCGTCTCACCGTCGGGAAACGGAACGAGGGTCGATCGGCTGCGCGCCACGTCGAGGTACGCGCAAATCCGGTCCGTCAGATCGGAGCTTGCCGAACCACCGAAAATCGCGAGCCCGTTCTGCGCACGAGCCCCTGACACCGCTCTGGGTTTATTCATGGTACCGCCGCTCCGCCTCCGGATACCGCACCGACCGTCGTACCGTCGGCCACCGTCTCGCCCGCTGAGATGCAAGCAAACGGACCGATCCGACAACCGTCTCCGATGATCGCACCCGCGCGTATCATGGAAAACGGATACACAACCGTGCCTTTACCGATCGTCGCCTCCGACTCGATCCAGGTGTTGTCCGGATCGACGATCGTCACACCATCGCTCATCACACCAAGCTGAATGCGATCCTGCACGACGCGACCGACCTGCGCCAAATCCAACCGGGAGTTGACGCCCATCGCATCCTCCGCAGGGACGTCAACCATCGCGGAAGCGCCCTGGCCGGCCTTACGAAATACCTTGATTAGATCGGTCAAGTAGTACTCACCTTTGCTGCCTTCGGGCTTCAACTTCTCGAGCGCCGAGAAAAGTCGCTTCGAATCAAAACAGTAATAACTCGGGTTCACCTCGCGTATATTCCGCTGCTCGGGCGTGCAGTCGTTGTGTTCGACAATCGCCTCGAGCTTTCCCTCGTCGTCGCGCGTGATGCGACCATAGCCGGCCGGATCCTCCAGCACCGTCGTCGCGATCGTGACCGCGTCACCGGTGCGCCCGCGAGCCTCGAACAAGGCCGCCAGCGGTTCACGCTGAACCAGCGGCATGTCCCCGGCAATCACGATCACACTTCCGTCAAAGCCACGCATCGCCTTCCGGCAGCAGCCGACGGCGTGCCCGGTGCCCTTCTGGGTCTTTTGCTCGACCCACGTAAGGTCCGTTTCGCCCTCGAATCGCTTCTTTACCTTCTGCTTGCCGTGGCCGACGACCACGAGCAGTCGATCGACGCCCGCGAGCCGGCACGCGCTCAGCACGTACGAGAGCATCGGACGGCCACACACCTCATGCAGCACCTTGGGGAGATCACTCTTCATACGAGTGCTCTTCCCAGCGGCCAACACGATGGCAGCCGTCTCACTCAACCCGATCGCACCTCAATCCTTTACGAGTTACGAATGACGCGCTGCGAAACTCGGCCATGGCCGACACGCGTAACCGGTAATCCGTCACGCCCCCGTCGGTTCGTGACGGTCGCGCGATCAAACATCAACCCGGCCAGGACTCGAACCTGAAACGCCAGGACCAAAACCTGGTGTGTTACCATTACACCACCGGGCTTCAAGGCGGGTTCGACTGCGCTCGGCGCACCGCACGCGCAGCCCCCGCCGCCAATGCGGCACATCATTACCACGACGAAAACCGTAATGCGTAGAGAGGACGCGACTATGGCGACGTAACCGAGGCCTGAACGCCCCGTCGCGAGTTGGAACGCCCACCGCTCCCCGGCGCCGCATGGCACCGAAAAGACTCACCCCGTGTGGTCACGAGCATTACCCGTCGCCCGAACCGAAATCCGGGCCAACAGAGGGAACGTATAGCACCCGGTGCATCGCGTCAAGAACCAGCGCGGCGACGGCCCCGCCGTTTAAGGATCGCCCGAACCAGCTGGCCCTTGCGCAGTGTGACCGCCCTTGTTGTATAAACAACACGGGTGCCACCGAACGCTGGTCAATAAGCTGCCTACGCACAATAAACAGCATAACTTGATTATAAATAAGATATATTGAATATTGCGACAATAATGCAACAAAAAGTGGCACGATCTGTTGCAGTTGCAAGTTATTGGCGAAATACTTGCATGTGGCTGGTCAGCTGCAAGCGATGTGGAACCATGAACATAGAAAAGTTTACGTCCTATAAGACTGGAAAGCTCGTGGACATCGTTACGCCTACCGGCCGGCCGGCCCACGCTTTCGTGCCAGAGCCGTTACCCGGTTCGTGGCAAGTACCAAACGCCCTTTGGCCGCTGGTTGCGGAAGCACGAGACCATGTTGGCCGCCTCGAACAAATCCAGGGCATCTTGCCAAATCCGACCCTACTTCTAAATCCGCTCCAGCGCCGCGAGGCGCTCCGATCCAGCAGCCTAGAGGGAACATTTGCAGCTCCGGAAGAATTATTGCTGTTTGAGGTTGAGCGAGAGATGGCGCAAGGGGCGAAAGTTACCGCAACCAAAGAGCACAACAATCGCCTTGAAGTATTCAATTACGGCGAGGCGCTTCGCCAAGGCGGGATCGATGTCGCGGGCGAGCCGGGCGTAGGCGAGGGCGAGTTCGGCGGCCGGGCTATGGGCGGTTGCCGCACAGGGATCGCACATGTTGAGGCTGGTGAAGGGGCACGGAGTGACGGCGGTCGCCGCAACGAGCGCCGCCTCGCTGCCGGCTTCACGGGCGAGCACGGCGAGGGTTGCGCGGTGGAAGGCGAGAGTGCGTCGGTAATGGGCCGCGACGCAGCATTTTGGGTAGCCGAGGAGGCGCGCCTCCCGGGCGACGGTCAATCTTCCGGTTGCCGCGATGCGCCGGACCTCCCGGGCGACCTGCGCCGTCCCGCAGATGTAATGGGCGGTATGGCGCGCGAGTTCGGCACCGGTGTGGCGCCGGTACCAATCGGGAAACTCGGTGCCGAGCGGTGCCGCGTCCCATAATCTCCCCTCGATCGCAGCCAGCCCCAGCTCCCGGGCGATCCCGAGCACGCCCGCGACCCATTGGGGCCGGTCGAAGCCGCGGCCCAACAGATAGACCGGCTTCAGCCCGCCGACCATGGCGAGGAAGTCGAGGCTTTCCTGGGCGATCACGGCGGCATCGGCGGCGGGGCCGAGGGATTCCGCAAGCCGGGTGAGGCCCTGATACGCCCGGCGCACGTCCTTCGAGGCGCCCGCGCCGCCCGGCGAGGAATTGTTGTTTCGCGGCACGCCTTCTCCTCCCTTTCTCCCCCTGGCCGGTTGCGCAGGGCGCAGAGTGTAGCGCCGAATTCGGGCGCCTTGCCAGCCGCGCCCTGTTGAACCGGCAACGCCGAGCGCCTATGGTCATCACGACGAATTCAGGGTGAGACAAGGGAGGCACGCCGCGCCATGGCGAGCAAG
>JADFRH010000099.1 GCA_022561415.1 Planctomycetota bacterium | reverse complement strand
AGCTCGCTCGGCGTCGACGTGAAGAGCAGCCTCGGCACCATCGAAGAAGCCATCTATCAAGTGAGAAACCGCAGCAGTCAGGACCCGCTGAACTTTCCCATCAAGTTGAACAACAAGTTGGGGTCTCTGTTGAGCATCGTAGAGAGCGCCGAGGCACGCCCCACGCTGCAGGCGTACGAAGTGTTTGAGATGTTGTCCGGACAACTCGACAGCGAGCTCGAGCGACTCGCTGTGATCATCGAGGGGGACCTGGGGAGCTTGAACGAGTTGCTGCCCATTCTCGGGCTGGAGCAAATCGATGTTGACCCCGAAGATCAAGGTGGCTGAGATCCGAAGGGCTTAGGCATCCCCGAGCCGTACGAAGAGAGATGACAGAAATTTTCGGAAATCTGTGGATTCAACGCCTCGGGTTCGTGGTCGGGGGCCTCGTGCTGGGCTTCCTGATGGAGTTCGTGGTGATCCGGCGGGCACACAAGCTCGCCGCGCGAAGTCGTTTCAAATGGGACGATGTGCTGATCGGGTCCGTCCGTGGCCTGGCGACCCTGGGGTTCGGCGCGGGTGGCGTCTACCTCGCGCTCAACGTCGGGCCTACGGATCCACGGGTCGTGAACATCGTCCAAGGAGCGCTCATGGTCTTGGTGCTCGGGTCCGTCGTGATCGCCGGGATGAGGGCGGTGGGGGGAGCGGTCGAGATGCTTTCGGACCGCGCGGGTGGTGCGATCAAATCGCCGACGCTGGTCGTCAACCTCGCTCGGATCGCCGTCGGCATACTGGGGCTCTTCATCATCCTCCAGAACCTCGGGATCGACATCACGGCGCCGATCACCGCACTGGGGATCGGAGGAATCGCGATCGATTCAGTAGAACGCAAAATGTACTGGGTCGAAGCCCTCTGGATACGGCGAGCGAATCTGGAGATCCCCGAAGGTGAGACGCGAGAGAACCGAACCGACATTGAAAACCTCTTTGCGGTGAGCATTAATCCCGGAGCGATTACACTCGACCTCGCGGCTCGAAAAGTATACTGGGCTAGCGATGGCCTCCACGGCCTATTTCGTGGCGACATGGACGGCGGAATCGCCGAGAGTGTGGTGGCATCGAACGATGGAGCCTTCAGCGTGACAGGCTTGGCTCTCGACTTCCAACAAGCGGGTGTACCAGCAGTATCCGACGTTGGCCTAGCGGTGCTGGTTGCGTTGCTACTCAGTGCCGGTGGCGTAGTGATTATGAAGCGTCGGTCGCCTGTTCCCGGAGCGTATCCAGGACCATCGCGGGAGTAATCTGCCCACCGTTCGCACGGGCTTCGAGAGCGTCAAGGAAGCGGGTAGCGTGCGTCGCCTTCAGAGCCAAGACGCACCTTCCCTCACGGCCACCGCGTCAACACCCACCCGAAACCGCCCCGGAATCTTGTGTCCCCGGCCCGTGCCGCACACAAGAAACCGTCCAAACCCGTGAACTTGCGTAGGGCGGTTACGGAAGTCGAATTCTGACTCCTGCAGCAGCCGCGCACACGGTAAACCCGACAAAGATCAACACGTTGTCGCTCTTGTACACACCAAAGACCGCCAGGCCCACTCCGGCAAGCCCCAGCAGTAGGCGAAGAACGAAGAGATGCCATGGCTTTAGTTCGGAATCGCTGCGTGGAGGCTCCCGGCCACGCTTTTGAGTGCGCATAAATACCTCCCAAGGTTTCGTCCTGGGATCATCCGAGAAATGTTCTGCGAGAACCTTCCCGTCAGGACTTCGTGCCGAATTCTTGGAAACGCAACCGTTCCCACCCGAATCATCGGTCATAGGTCAGAAAAGGGCGGAGCGAATAGATTGGAGCGGGCGGACCAAAAGGTCGATTAAACAGAAGCGAGAACCTTTCCGTTTCGCGGAAAACGGCAGCCACAGGCCGCAGACGCGGCTTGTGGCTGTTTGCTCAGCACCATCGTCCTTTTCTAGATTTCTTTCGCCGCGCGCATCCCAGTGCGCAACGCGCCGCGCTACACGAAAACATTCAGCCGGACAGGACGCCGGGACGTTATGCGACGACCGCACCGCGCATGGAAAAACCCGCGTGACGGTATCGCCGACGCGGGTTTTCGTGTTATGCGGCTGAGAGGACTCGAACCTCCACGACCTTTCGGCCACTAGATCCTAAGTCTAGCGCGTCTGCCAATTCCGCCACAGCCGCGACGGTGTCGCCATGCGATCCCAGCTCAATCGACGGGTTCTTCGAGGCGCGCCGTCAGGAAGCGGTTTCCCGAAGTATCAAGTATGCTTGACCCTCCGCTTCCTCACGGTCGCGGCTCGGTTCAACTAAACCGCCAAACTACGTGTGTCGGAGCGCTAGGTCTCGCCGCCGACATCTCCCAACGACCGGGCTTCGTTCATGTACCATTCATAGGCCGCTCGTACTTCGACAAGCGTGTCGCCCGCGAATTTTTCCAGCATGGCCCGGGCGATCTCGAACGCCACCACATTCTCCGCCACCACGCTGGCGGCCGGTACCGAGCAGATATCGCTCCGCTCATAGTCCGACCGCTCGGGCTTTTTTGTCACGAGGTTCACGCTGTCGAGACCGCGGAGCAGTGTGCTGATCGGCTTCATCGCGGCTCGAACCACAATCGGCGCGCCGTTGGTCATACCGCCTTCGATCCCGCCGGCGTTGTTTGATCGGCGCGAAAACCCAAGGCTCACCGAGGTGGATTGCATCGCGTCGTAGTCGATCTCGTCGTGGACCCGGCTGCCGGGGCGCTCGGCCACCCCGAATCCCAGCCCGATCTCGACGCCCTTGAACGCCTGAATGGATCCGACGGCCTGCATCAAACGAGCGTCGAGCTTGTCCTGCCAACGCATGCAGCTACCCAGCCCGGGCGGGTGACCCTGGACCTGCACCTCGACGACGCCGCCGAGCGTGTCCTTGTCCACCTTCGCCTCGCGGATCGCGTCGATCATCTTTCGTGCCGCGATCGGATCGGGGCAGTAGGCTTCGTTGGCGTCGCGCGCCGCCCGAATCTCGTCCAGTGTCGCATCCGCGCCGATCTCGGCCACCACATCCCGGATGCGAACCACGTATCCCACGATGTCGATCTCGAATTCGTTCAGCAGTGATCGGACAAGCGCTCCCGACGCGACGCGAACGGCCGTCTCCCGCGCCGACGCGCGCTCGAGCGTCTCGCGGCAGTCGGTCGTCAGCCACTTCAGGCTCCCGGCGAGATCGGCGTGCCCGGGTCGGGGCCGATTTACCGGCGGTGCCTCGTCAATTCGGTGGTCGCGGTTGGCGAGCTGCATCGCGATGGGCGATCCGAGCGTCACGCCGCGGCGAAGACCCGAGAGCAGGTCGACCGTATCGCGTTCGATCTTCATCCGACCACCGCGACCGTAGCCGCCCTGCCGTCGTTTGAGCTCCGCGTTGATCAGATCAACGTCGACGGTCACCCCGGACGGCATCCCCTCGACTAGAGCAATCAGTGCCTTGCCGTGGGACTCACCGGCGGTTCTGTATTCGAGCGCGGCCATGGTCATACCATGCTACGACTTTTGCGGCCGCAGCGGAATAGTGCTTCGTTATACCTCATAGGATGGGTGCCATCCGGTCGGGGCCGCGCCTGTCGGGGCGATTTCGGCGCGATGCCGCGACGATCTTGAACACACCGCGCCGGGCACTACACTGCCGTCATGGCGGTCGAATCGCACCAATTCGAGATCGGATCGAAGGGCAACAACGACGTCCTCAACATCACCGACCAGGTCGCACGAATGATCGGTTCCGGCAAGATCGCCGACGGTGTGGCCACCGTGTTCGTTGTGGGATCGACGGCCGGGATCACCACGACCGAGTTCGAGCCGGGGCTCGTCAACCGCGACCTGAAGGTGGCGTTCGAGGGAATCGCACCCGAACACGGGACCTATCTGCACGAGCAGACGTGGCACGATGACAACGGCCATTCACATGTCCGGGCGTCGCTGCTGGGGCCGAGCCTGAGCGTTCCGTTCATGGACAAACAGATGCAACTGGGCACGTGGCAGCAGATCGTGCTGATCGACTTCGATACGCGGTCGCGCGACCGACGGATCATCGTTCAGGTGATCGGGGAATGATCGAGGCACGTGTGCGCAGGTAACGGGTCCGCGACCTCAATCGCTGCCGGTCAGCGCGGATCGATAGGCGCTCGCGAGCTCGGCGTCGCGCCCGGGCGGGTAACTGCCGGCGTTCCATCGATAGCCCAGACCATCGTCGACCTGTCGCGGAATCAGATGAAAATGAACATGGGGCACGACCTGCCCGGCCACGCTCCCGTTGTTCTGAAGCAGATTGAACCCCGCCGCGCCGCTGACGTTCAGCAGCGCACGCCCCAGTCGCGGCAACGACGCCGCAAGCTGCCCGAGGGTCTCATCCGGCATATCGATGATTCGTTCGTAGTGCTCCCTCGGAATGACCAGCAGATGACCCTGCGCCAGTGGGTTGACATCGAGAAACGCGACGAGTGCGTCGGTCTCGTGGACCATCAAAGCCGGTATCTGTTTCACGGCGATCTTGCAGAAAATGCAGTTCGAATCGCTGGCCATTGATGTACCATCGTTTGGCGAGCAGCAGGGGTGCTCGGCGCTTCCGAGCCGGCCGCTAGTCGTCCGCGCCGGATTCCTCGGTCGCGTCGCCGTCCGTCGTCGCCGCAGCGTCGTCTGATTTGTCCGGCTCCTTCTTCTTCGCGTCCCGGTCGCGACGTGCCCGACTCTTAGATAGCTTGACGGCCATGGCGTAGCGAGCGTCGGCCTGCCTTCTCCGTGCCGACTTTCCCGGCCTGGTGAGGGACGTGGGTGCGTCTTCGTCACCGACGAACTGTATTACGGCCAACTGGGCGGCGTCGCCAATCCGCTTCTTGGCAAGGCGAACCACACGCGTGTACCCTCCGGGTCGGTCTTCGAATCGCGGCGCGATCGTCTCGATCAGGCGATGGGTCACCGACTCGGCCGTGAACGCCAATCGGCCCTTTGCTTCGCCCGTGCGATACCGTCGTCCGCTGGCCATGCGCATGGTCTTGGCACGACGCGCGTCGGACATGTCGTCATACGCCGACTGGTGTTCCTTGGAAATCAGACCGCGATCGCCGAGCATCCGGTCGATACCTCGCCGCGCACGGAGCGAGCCGGCGATGTCGCTCGATGCGGAGAGCCTCCTCGCCTTCACGGCAAGGGTGACAAGCCGCTCGACAAAGGGACGAAGGTTCTTCGCCTTGGGAATCGTGGTGGTGATCTGGCCGTGCTCGATCAGGCTCTGCGCCATGTTTCGCATCATCGCGCGGCGGTGCTCGGAGGTGCGATTGAGCTTTCGATGGTGAATACGATGTCTCATGGTGTTCCCTTACGCGCTACGCCCCATCCGGCGACCCCAAGGCTGCCTCGCTCTTTCGTTCTCCCATCGTGAAGGCTTCCATCGGACCGGCCTTCGCAGGCACGGACGGATCATTCTCCGCCGGGGTCGCCGGAGGCAAGTCCGCCGCAGCCGCGTCCGCCGGAACCGAGTCCGCCGGAACCGAGTCCATCGGAACGTCTTCCCCATCAGCAACGTCATCCAACGTCGCGTCCCCGTCGAAACTCGTTCCCAGCGAGAGACCCACTTCGGACAACTTGCGTACGACTTCGTGCAGTGAGGTCTTGCCGAAGCTGCGCACGCGAAGCAAATCAGCTTCGGTCATGGCAACGAGTTGACGCAGGGTCGTGGTCTTGCCCGCCTCTAGACAATTCGCGGCGCGAACGGACAGGTTCAGCGCGGACACCGGCTTGTCCAGCAGCTCCTGCCTCGCCTCATCGCTCTGATCGGAAACCTCGTCCGGTTGCTGTATGGGCGTTACAGAGTCTTCGCCGATGTCGAAGTAGCTCACAAACGGATTGAGGTGCTTACGGAGGATCAGACCGGCGTCGACCAGCGCATCCTCCGGCGTCAGCGTCCCATCCGTCCAGATTTCGAGAATAAGCCGATCGAAGTTCGTCTGCTGCCCGACGCGCATGTCTTCGGTGCGATACCGCACCCGCAACACGGGCGAAAAAACCGAGTCGAGCGGAATCACGCCCACCTCGGAATCCGCCTTGCGGTTCTCATTTCCGGTCCTGTAGCCACGTCCCTTCGACACCGTCATTTCCATACGAAACGGCACGTCCTCCGTCAGCGTCGCGATCAAATGGTCCGGATTGACCACCATAATGGCGGCATCCGCATCGAGGTCACTGGCGCGAACTTCGCCAATCGTGTTCCGCTCGACGGTCATCGTTCGCGGTTCATCAGCGTCAAGGTCCAGTGCGATACCTTTGATGTTCAGGATGATATCCGTCACATCCTGATACACGCCGTCGATGCTCGTGAATTCATGCAAGACGCCGTCAATCTTCACAGACGTGACCGCGGCCCCCTCGAGACTGGACAACAGCACGCGACGCAGCGAGTTGCCTATCGTCGCACCGAATCCCTGCTCGAACGGCTCAATCGTAAACCGGGCATAGCTCGTGGTACTGGTTTTCTCATCGCGAACAACGCAACTCGGCAACTCGAGTCCTCGCCACCTGATGTGCATCGGAAACTCCTCCAACCGTATCAAACTTCAGCCGAGCGGGCAGACAACCCGCAACGCCGTGCCAAAGAGCACTCCGCGTTAGCGGCTGCACATTTCGATAATCAACTGCTCTTCCACCGGAATCTGTACATCTTCGCGCGTCGGCATCCCTTCCACCGTCGCGGTGAGATTCGGAGCATCCAGCTTCAGCCAACCTTGCACCGAAGGCCCCATATCGCCCAGAACCGCCCGCACGAATTTCTTGCTCTTGTCCGCAGGTTTCACGCTGAGTTCGTCGCCCTTGCGAACCAAGTAGCTGGGACGATTCATTCGGCGCCCGTTCACATAAATGTGTCCATGTACAATCGCCAAGCGCGCGGATCGATGCGACGCCGCGAAACTCAGCTTCCACACCACATTGTCGAGCCGACGCTCCAGCAGACCCAGCAGCGCCTCGCCCGTGTTCCCGCGGATTCGCTCCGCCATGCGGAAGTAGATCATGAACTGCCGCTCGAACACGCCGTAGTAGCGCTTCACCTTCTGCTTCTCGCGAAGACGGACCCCGTAGCCGCCCGTCTTCCGCCGCCGTCGCCACTGATGCATGCCCGGCGGCTTAGCGCGCCACTGGCGTTCCATTGCACACTTCGCCGTTTCACAGCGCGAGGCCTTGAGCATGAGCTTCACGCCTTCGCGACGACACAACCGACAAACTGGTCCTAAATACCTACCCATAAGTTTCGCTGCTGACCTTCACTGTCCCATCGGCACGACACGCCGACACCGGACGAGAGAACTCGTTTCTCATCTTTTCCCGTTAAACCCGCCGACGCTTCTTGGCACGACAGCCGTTGTGCGGCAGCGGTGTTACATCCTCAATAGAGTGGATTCGAAGACCCGAACTCTGCAGCGCCGTAATGGCCGCGTCGCGACCCGAGCCGGGCCCCTTGACACGTACCTCCACCTCCACGAGGCCGAACTTCTTGGCCGCGTGGGACGCCTGCTCCACGGCACGCTGCGCCGCGAACGGCGTACTCTTGCGGGTGCCCTTGAAACCCATCGTGCCGGCCGACGCCTGGCACAACACCTCGCCGTTGGCGTCCGTGATCGTAATGAGCGTATTGTTGAAGGACGCCTTGATATGCGCAATCCCCCGAACCACATTGCGACGCGTGCGACGACGTTTACCACCTCGTTTGGCCATGGCTCACTCCTGCTAACGCAGCTCCTTAACGCCCCTCTTTCCCGCAACCGTCTTCTTGGGCCCCTTCCGTGTGCGGGCGTTGGTGCGGGTCCGCTGACCCCGAACGGGCAGGTGGGCGCGATGCCTCATTCCCCGGTAACAACGTATATCCTTGAGCCGCGCGATATTGGACTGAACGCTGCGCCGCAGTGTTCCTTC
>JADFRH010000098.1 GCA_022561415.1 Planctomycetota bacterium | reverse complement strand
CTCGAGATCGTAGTCCGCGTTCTGGAGCAGCTTGAGCAGGATGTTCTCGACGTCTTCGCCGACGTAGCCGGCCTCGGTGAGTGTGGTGGCGTCGCCGATGGCGAAGGGCACGTTCAGGACGCGGGCCAGCGACTTGGCGAGCAGCGTCTTGCCCGAGCCGGTCGGGCCGATCAGGAGAATGTTGCTCTTGTCGATTTCGACGTCATCCTCGTCCATCGAGTCGACGTGCGCGAGCCGCTTGTAGTGGTTGTGGACGGCGACCGCCAGGGTCCGTTTGGCGACGTCTTGGCTGATGACGTACTGGTCGAGGAACTCGAACACGTCGCGCGGCTTGGGGATCGTCTTGAACAACGACCGCCCGCGACCGGCCCGGCGTTTTTCCTCGCGCACCAGGTTGTGGCAGAGATCAACACACGACGAGCAGATGTAGACGTCGTTCGCGCCTTCGACCATCGGGCCGGCGTCGCGATGGCCCTTGCCGCAAAAGCTGCAAACGTTACCCTTTTTCCCGCGCCCCCCTGACGTAGTGCGGCTTCCGCTCATTTTGCGCCCTCAACCCTTGCGACGTACCCGCGTGCCGGACCGAATATCTTTTCGTCCGGTTGGCGAACGACACCTAAATTCATTTTAGTCGATCGAGCGAATCTTTTGAAGTGGCGAACGAGCCGGTCTCGAGCGGTCGTGTGCCTGCCCGAGAGAAGCGGGCGGCGTGACACGCAGCGCGCCCTGGCGAGCGGGCCGTTCGTCATGCCGGCGCGCGGCTGCGAGCAGCATGTCGGGCTACGGTGCTTCCGGAGGGGCGGGGTTGTTTTTGGATCCGTCGGGGCCGTCCGGCGAGCGGCTCGGCGAAATACCGGAGATCAGGTCCGCCCGCATCGTCTCGAATTCGGTTTCGCCGATGTCGCCGCGGGCGTGCATGTCTCGCAAGTCCTGCAAGGTGAACGAGTCCGCTTCTCCTTCGGCCTGCGTCCAAATCCTGACGCGCCGAACGACGAAAATACCAGCGAATCCGAGCAAGACGGTTAGGCCGATCCAACCTACGACGGAAAGACCGCTGCTAGTGTCGAACATGTTCGTTGCCAGCTCTTAAGACGATACGAGCCCGGTCCAAGCGACCGGGCCCGCGGGAAGACACGGATTGTTTGCAACGCGGCAGTGCTATTCGCTGACGTATCCGCCGAGTCTTTGATGAACAAGCAGGGTGTTCCGCACGACGATGTGCTTTCGGAACGGTTGAATGGTGCCGAGACCGCCGCCTTGGACCCAGGAATCGGGCTCGACGGTGTCGGTGATGAGCTGGACGATTTCGGCCATAGAGCCCGAGCCATCGCCGTCCTCGTCATTCTCGTCGTTTTGGCCGGTTTCGAAGAGCTGGCTTTGCCCGCCGCCGCCGCCGCCCCCGCCGCCGCCCCTACCGCCGAGGCCGCCTGAACTCTGGCTCAATTGGTTCAGCGATTGGGCCGGATCGAGACGGGACGCGTTCGTGAAGCGAGGTACGTTGGCGAGCAGGTCGCTCACGTCGTACACGCGCACGATCATTTCGCCGCTCAGATCCTCTTCGGTGGACATGACCAGCATGTTTCCGGCGGCGCGATAGGCCAGCTTGACGTCGGAGCCGCCCGCTTCGTTCATGATCATCCATAAGACTTGCGACAGGCGCAGGTTGCGGACTTTGAGCGTGATGGGCTTGTCGCGGTCGACGCCGATGTCCTCGAGTTTCTCCCAACGCACGACGACGTTGGCTTGCGTGAACTCGCCGACCCATTCCATGACCTGCTCAAACGGAGCTTCCTCAAACGCCACTTCGGGGATGCGCGAGTGCAGAAGCTTCAAGGTCGCGGGCACGCGGGCCTTGGTTGCCTGCCGCGGGCGCTTCAGACTTCCCGACTGCGCGAGGGCCATCGAACCGAACAGCAGCGCGGTCACGCCCAATGCAACGTAACGCTTCATCGTTACACTCCTTCTTGAAACTCGGGAACCAACATCGCACTGCCGGCCGGCAGCGTCGGGCGGGCCGCTCGTTCGCCCCTTCGACGAATCTGTGCGCACCACCTTCACTCGTGTATTCTAACTCAAGAAATGCGGACCTGCTCCCCGAACGGGAAAAAATCCGGTCAAAACGGAAAATGAGTGCGGTGGCGCGATTTATCGGAAGTTCCCGTCCGGCGGCGCCCGGACGCAATCTCAGTTGCGATACGCCATCGCCGTCGCCAAGCACTTGAAATGCCGTCGAACCAGCACGCAATCGGCCCCGTTGGGAAGCCGGTCCAGGTAGTAGTCCAACGCCGCCAGTTCCTGAAGGTGCCGACCGTTCTCGCGCTCCACCGAAACCAGGTGCCGCAGAACCGGGCCCAGCTTCTGCCAGTCGGCGTTGAACAGGTAGGCCAGCCGCAGGTTGTTCAACATCCGTGTGAGGATGGAGCGCGTGTCCGCCGGTTTGAGAAAATCGTCGGTGAAGGGCACTTCGCCGACGAACTGCGTTTTGAGCATGTGCCGGCACTCGTCGACCGAAAGTGCCTGCCCGTCGTGAAACGGGTCGGCGAGCACGAATTGCTGCGGATCATCGAAACGCACCAGAAAATGCCCCGGAAACGCGACGCCCGCGACGGGCCACTTCAGGCGCCGCCCCACTTCGATCCAGACGATCGAAAGCGAAATGGGAATGCCGCGCCGGCGATCGATCACGCGGTTGAGGTAGTTACTTTCCGGATCGTAGTAGGCCTCGCCGTCGCCGCGCAGATCGAACTCGCCGACGAGCACTTCGCGCATGGCATGATAGCGCCGCACGGCGGAAATGCCGGGCCGCAATTCGGCCACCTGACCGGCGAGCGCGTCAAGCTTTTCGGTGTACTCGTGGATGTGCAAGTAGGGATAAGCGTCGCGAGCCAAGTGCAGCGCGGCGCAGTCGAGCCGAATGTCGGTCGTATCCAACTCCATCAACAGATCGAACGCGTGCGACGTCATTCTGTGAACCCGTGCCTGACATGGGTTGGCAACACCTTGTTCGCTTGCACCCATACTAGCAAACTGAGCCGCGCGATTTTCATTTTCTTTGCATTTTCTCCAAACGCCCTTATCAGACGCCTCGATTATCGGGGTTACAATGATGTCCGATGCACACGCGCGAGACCCACCACTCGAGACGATCGCGGCGGCCTCGCGTCGCGACGAGTATGATCGCTCTGACCGCGAGTGCCTGCCTGCTCGCGATCCTCTTCCGCACGCCAGTCCGCTCGCGCTATTGGGCCTGGCGGATCGAGCGATCGCAAACCCCGGATCAGCAAGTGGTTTACGTAAATTTGCTCCTCAACGCCGGCGCCGCCGCCCATTGGGGCACGACTGTCCTGCTCGAGCACGCCGACGTCGCGCTGCGCGAGTACGGCGTCCTGATCCTCGGGACCGACCCCGGCGATTGGTCGCGCCAGCGGCTGCTGAGCGCTCTGGCGGACCCCGTCGAAAGCGTCCGCAACCTGGCGACCATGAGTCTGGCGAGACATCGCGACGAGTCCGTCGTCCCGCAGCTCGAGACCATCTACCGCTCGGGAAACGACGACGCGGCGGCCAGTGCTTGTCTCGCGCTGGCCCGGATCGCGAAGCCATCCGCTTTCGATGCGCTCGCAAGCTTTGCTTCGGAACCCGCCGGCGCTTGCCGGCGCGCCGGCCTGGTCGATGCGCTGGCGATCATTCGCACGACGAAGTGCGTCCCGCTGCTGCTCTCGATGCTCGCCGATCACCGCCGCTGCGCCGCCGCGCCCCGTCTGGAACGGCGGCAGATGGAGCTGCTGCGCAAGTTGCAAGCCGGCGGTGCGGTGGACGCGACCCGGGAGTGGGCCACCCCGGGCACCGATCAGAGCGTGGCCGAGCGAGCCGCGGGCGTGCTCGTGCGAATCACGGGCCTGGACCCCGCCTTCTCGTCTGAGCTGCCCGAATCCGAAAGGCAGCGGGCGGAGGCGCAGTGGGTGAACTGGTTGGCCGACAAGACCGGCGTGCCCTGACCCGCGGACCTTCCCGTACGTCACCGCGACCGGCATATTCCCAAGAGTGAATCGAATTCGAATCCCCCCCCCCTTTGGCGTTCGTTCGTAAAACGCCACGATTCCGCGAATCGCGCGAATGGCGGGGCCTGCCACTCGTATAGTAGTGCGAACCGCCCGACGACGGCAGTGAATGAAGCCCGCGGGTGAGAATTCGGAAACATGCGATGGACGTGAAGACAATGCGGCTCTTCGACTCGGTCGGACGTAGCGGATTCACGTATGCCTGGCAGATGCTGCGAAACCACGACGATGCGCTCGACGCCGTCCAATCATCGATGGCCGCCGTCTGGGACACGCGCGAACGCCTCGAGCCGGGGCGCGACCCGCGGGCGTGGTCTTTCCGCGTGCTGCGCAACAAGTACATCGACCTGCTCCGCACCCGCTGCGCTCGGAATGACAATGTCAGCCTTCCGGTTTCGGGTCGGCCCCCCACATCATCTTGCGGATCGCTGCGCCGGTCTTTTCGATCGGGTGCGCGCGATCGCGGTTGGTCAGCTCGTCGAACGTCGGCCGGCCGCGCTCGCTCTCGGCGATCCACTCGCGCGCGAACTTTCCCGAGCGGATCTCCTCGAGCACTTCACGCATCGCAGCGCGCGTTTGCGATCCCACCACGCGCGGGCCGCGCGTCAGGTCGCCGAAACGCGCCGTGTTGGAAATCCGTTCGCGCATGTGCGTGATCCCGCCGTCGTGGATCAGGTCGGCGAGCAGCTTGATCTCGTGGCAGCACTCGAAATAGGCCAGCTCCGGCGGATACCCGGCCTCGACCAGCGTTTCGTAGGCCGCCTTGATCAGCGCAGTCAGTCCGCCGCACAGCACGGCCTGCTCGCCGAAGAGGTCGGTTTCGGTCTCGTCCTGGAAGGTCGTTTCGAGCACGCCGGCCCGCCCCGAGCCGATCCCCGCCGCCCAGGCCAGCGCGATCTGCCGCGCTTGGCCGCTCGCGTCCTGATGCACGGCGATCAGCGAGACCACGCCGCGGCCGGCCACGAACTCGCTGCGCACGCCGCGGCCCTGCGACTTCGGCGCGACGAGCACGACGTCGATCTCCGGGGGCGGCCGGATTTGCTGATAGTGCATGACGAACCCGTGCATGAAACCGAGCGTCTGACCGCTGCGCAGCGCCGCGCGGATGCTCTCCTCGAAGACGCGCGGCAAGCTCTCGTCCGGCAGCCCGAGTACCAGCAGCCGCGCCGCGCGCACGGCTTCCTCGATCTCCACCGGCTCGAAACCGTCGCGAACCGCCGCCTCGTAGCGCGGGCCGCCCCGCCGCTGGGCGACGATTGTGCGAACTCCTGAGTCGCGCAGGTTCAGCGCGTGGGCGTGACCCTGCGAGCCGTAGCCGATCACGGCGACGGTTTCATTCCGCAACGCATCGATTCGAATGTCTTGGGCTGGGACTTGCTGGATTTTCATGGGCAGATTCGCTCTCTTGAGGCAGGTCGGCGGTGCTCGCGCCGTGGCGATCCACTAGCCGGGGATGCGGTCAGCGGCGCGGCGAACCCGCGTCCGTCTGCATCGCCTTGTTGGGCGGCGGTGTCACAGTGCAGCCACGATCCGCCGCCCGATGAGTACTATGTCACCTCTCCCCCCAAGGCTCGCCTCTTCCTCGAACACACCTTGCAGGAATTCGGCAGCCTGCGGAGTCTCAGGGAGCGCAGGAACAAGGTACCGATAAAGATAAGGAACCGCACAAGTTTCCCGAACGTTGAATTCCTCCGCAATGGCCTGAGTCATCGCCGTTATTGTGTGAAGATCATGATGGTGACACTTGCGCCAAGCAACAACCACATCGTCTGCTCCCAGTAGGTCGCTGACAAACTCTCCGCGGTCCGGCTGAATGAGTCCTCTGCCGGCCGGAGAGCGGAGAGTCTCCAGAAGCCAGTTGATCGTTGTCTCGTCCGCCTCGTAGACGGAGAAGTCTTCGACGAGCAGGACGCCTTTCTTCGTCAGAAGCTCACGTGCCTTGTGAATCGTACCGGATAACGGAACGATGTGGTGCAGCGACCGGGTAAAGGCGACCGTATCAACAGCGCCGCACTCGAACTCCGGCCATGTGGCACATACAGCGGGAACGCCGCGCTCTTGCGCCCGGGCAACAACTTTCTCACTCGCATCCACTGCGATCACGCCATACCCACGGTTCAGTAGAACCGAAGCTACGTCCCCTTCGCCACAGCCGACCTCCAACACCGTCGCCTCCGCTGCCGAGTGGGACATCACGAACGCTGCCGTTTCGCGTGTCGGCACATCAACCGGCTTCACCGCGGGATTTCCAGACATCTACTGATCCGCCCGCCCACCAGTAATCAAGCCTGACCCCATCACATGCGGAACTTTGGCTTCCTGCCCGTATAACACGCCTCTGAATCGTCTGCAAGAGGCATCGACGAGTCAGATGAGCCGGTTCGAGACCGAGATTCCGAGGGCCCGCAAGAATCTGAACTCCTCGATGAACGTGCCGGGACAGTGGATGGATCGCGTTCGCCAACGCCGCTCCCTGGACA
This sequence comes from Planctomycetota bacterium, assembly GCA_022561415.1. The sequence continues at coordinate 1,402 of JADFRH010000098.1, read as the reverse complement.
AGCTGATCCTCGATCTGAACAGCTCGGTGAGCGAGACCTACAGACGCCGGAAACGTCATCCGTCAGGCGCGCCTGAATGGGATTGTTGGCCTGTCTGTTCCTCCGGTGCTTCGCGGAGGAGTCTGTCCGTCACCGACTCCTTGGGAACAGTCGGTGTAACCGGAAGTTGCTGCTCCTGCTTCTTTCTTGTGCGACGTGATGATGCCCCTTTGCGGTAAAACTTACTGACACGCGCTCGAGCAGCACCAGCTTCCTCTCCCTCCACAATTTCACGCTTGACGACTTCGGTTCTCAAAATCTGTTCCACCTCATCTAACTCGATCTTTATTCCGTCTGCCAGTTTCCTGAGTTCTCGTCGGACTACCGACATCACTGGTTCAGACAAGACTATGTTGCCGACCACGTAACGATTTACACTCTGCACTTTCTCATAGAACTCCTCACGTGCGTTCTTTCCAAGCGCTTCCTTTGTCAGCATGAAAAGGCACTCCTGATCTTTCTCATTCCGGGGATCAAGACTGAGAAATTCGAATGTGCACACAAGATCATAGTTAATAGGTTGTTCGAATCTGATGCGGTATATTCTCCATTCGACCCCGTTACTCAGGATAACCCATTGCACACCATGATTAGCACCATAATCACACGCTTGTTTCATGTGCTTGTCTTTCAGTGCGATTCCAACAGCTTTCGCTTCGACTAAGAACTGTACTTTGTCCTCAACTTTGAGAGCAAGATCACAGTATGTACCCCGAATAGCGACCTCGCTGGTCACCTCAACATATTTCTCATAGCCCAGAACGTCGGCAAAGATGTCATTTAGTACAGCGACCGTATCCGACTCGTTCACATCGCGATCCTTCGCAACTTGAAGCACCTTCTGAAACCGCCGCACATTCTTTACGAACCGATCTACTACTTTCTTAGGAATACTAGCCACGGGTTGTGTCTCCCATCATCAGTTTTCTAAGCTCAGCTACTTCCTCTGCCAATCTGCCAATCTCGTGCAGAATTTCAACGTCTCGCCGTTCATCGTCTTCCTGATCTTCTTCCAGAAAGAAGGATGCCTCAGATGCTGTGAATGTCCCGAATAATGCCACACCTGCGGTCATCAGTAGAACAGTAATGATACGCCCCTCGGTCGATGCAGGAAGAAAATCCCCATATTCTCCGGTGATAAGTGTGAACAAACACCACCAGAAGGTGTCGCGTGGAGCCATTGATGGCTCCACAGTAACGATTGCCAGCGCCGAGAACAGCAGGAGAAGAAACGAACCGAACACGACCGCCGCAAAGGTATTTCGCGCTCGATGGATGAGAATGACTGCGAAGATATTCTTGGCGGCACGGGCTCCGCGCAGCACGCGGATGATTCTCGCAATTCGCACCAAACGGGCGACGC
>JADFRH010000097.1 GCA_022561415.1 Planctomycetota bacterium | reverse complement strand
TAGTGCCGGGTGTCATCGCCTTCATCGTTGATTTCGGGAACGGAACCTGGCGTCATGTCGATGACGAGCATGTGACAACCGCCTCTGATGAAGTAGCGTCGGCGTACCTGCTGTTTGACCGTGGCCAGGGGAGCGCGGACAGCACGGCTAAGAAACCGCAGCGGTAGCGGCGAGCTATGAACCCTAAGATTGTACGCACGTAGGGTTGATCGTTAGTCAAGCGCCGTCACATCCAAACCGGAGACGGTTCCAGAAGACAAAAAGAAAGCCCGGGGCCGACACGCCCTGGGCTCTTTGGCTTTCGGTACTATCGAAAGTCGGTCGGTGCCGAATTACAGCGAAAACGACGCCGTACAGCGAAAACGACGCATCTTGCGGACCTTCGCCTGGGCCTGCATCAGCTTCGCCGACATGGCACATCCGGTCTCCTGATCCCCGACGACGTACGTCATCTTCTTGCCGGATTTCTTGCACTTGGCCCCGGCGGTCTTGTTGCAGTGAAAGGTCTTGCCGTCGACCTTGTAGGTCATGGCGACCGATTTCACGGCGTCAGCCACCAGCTTGGCGACTTTCACCGCGTCCTCTTTCTTGTCGAAATCGACACCGCCCACCCGGTAGGCGACCTTCGTGCCGGTAGACTTGGCAATGCCCTTGGCGGTCATGGGGCATCGCCCGCACTTGCCGCCGGCCACGTACTGAACGGACTGCATATCAGCCGCGGATTCTTCGAGAAGGGCCGTAAGGCGAACGATGGCCTCGCCCTCGTTCTTGAAATTTTCCTTGCCGATCACGTACTCGAGCGGCTTGCCGGACTCTTCGGCCATCGCGGCGGCACTCTTCGAGCAGCCGGTGACCTCATCGCCGACGCGATACTCGATCGCAGGCAGGGACGCGAGAACGACCTTGCTCTTCGCCGCAACCGGGCAGCCGCCTTTGTATGCGACGGTCTTGCCCTTCTTGTCGCAGTTGCCGCAGCATCCCTTTTTCCCGGCGACCGTCTTGGCGCCCTTGGCACAGCAGGGCTTGTCGCAGTTCTTGCCGCAGGGGCTCGCCAGATCCGAGACCGTAGTGGCCTTCTTGCTGCTGCACGGCGCCTTGGCGTTTTCTGAACGTCCGTCGGTTGCCACGGTCTTGGCACCGCTGCACGGCGCCTTGGCCTTGATGCTAACCAGCGAGGCGGCTTCGCTCTTGGCCTTGGCATGCTTCGGGCAAGCGGTTGCAGCCGAGGCGGCATAGGCCATCGCCAGAGCGACAACACCACAAAAAATCGTACGTTTCATTTGGATCTCCTTGAATAAAGATGTATCGACGAGGCGTTGGCTACTTTGTCCCCTCGACTTCGAGAAAACGGCCCCGACACGGAACCGAACATTTCATCAGTTATAACACGTTTCGGCACGACGGCATTCCAAGAACACGGATTTCGCCGCGTTTTTTCCATCATCCCCTGTATTCGCACCGTGCAGAGCACGTCTCGGCCAGGTTCACCTGGGTCAGCACCGCGAGCTGCGGCCTGAGCCGCTGCCAGATCCAGCGGGCGATATTCTCGGCCGTCGGATTCTCCAACCCCTCGATCTCGTTGAGATATCTGTGGTCCAGCCGATCGAGCAACGGTTCGAACGCCCGTTTGATTTCACCAAAATCAATCAGCCAACCCGTCTGCGGGTCGATTTCGCCCTCACAAACGAGCTGCACGCGAAAGCTGTGGCCGTGCAACCGGCGACATTTGTGGCCCTCCGGCGCGTTTGGCAAGCGGTGAGCGGCCTCGAAACAGAACTCACGGACCAGCCGGACGCTGTTGCCTTGCCCGGTGGAGACGGTGCCACTGGGCTTTGTGGATTCTAGCGAAGATATGCCCCGTTCTTGCTCGGTCATTTGTAACGTTTCTGTTTCAAATGGTGGCGTCGCCCTCGCCGGTGGCTACAGAGCCTTGGGTCCACAAGTTCTGACACACAGGCGCGATATGGCGACGCGCGGCGCGGCGCGAGGCGCTTCGTCCCCGACCCGAAGGGCGGGGGTCACTGGATCACCAGCAGCTCCAGTTCGTAAATGAGTATCGAACTTGGCGGTATGATGCCCGGAATACCACCCTCCTTGTACGCCAGTTCCGGCGGTACGACGATGACACGGTGGCCACCCTCGGTCATGGTGGAAAACGCCTCCTGCAATCCCGGAATCATCGAATTCATCTTGCGGATGAGCGGCTTCAGTCGTTCATAGGAGCTTTCGAACTCCTCCCCGTTCAGAAACGTCCCGCGGTACTGAAATTCGATTTCCTGATCGGGCTCGGGCGACCGTGGACCCCGGCCGACCTTGATGTCGGCGTAGCTCAGTCCCGATCCGGTCTCCGTGAGCGCATCCGCGACCTTCTTACCGAAGAGCTTGCGCACGGCGTTCGCCGGCGTGGGGTATCGAATGGCGATTACCTCTCGCGCGGCGCTCGCGTCGAACTCGCTGAGAAGCCTCACCGACGTGATGACCACCGGTTCCACGGGCACCACGGGGAGAAGACCACTGCCATATCTCGCATCGGGGCCGATGGGGGTGCTACGAATCCGGTTGACCGTGTCGTGTCCGGCGACGACTCTTCCAAAGACGGCATAGCGTCCGTGATTACGACCCATGTCGTGGCGGACGTTGTCGGTGAGGTTGATGAAGAACTCGGCGGTTGTCTTGCCGAGCTGATCCGACGGCCGGATCAGGGCGAGAGTTCCTTCGTTGCTCTGAAGCTCGATGTGCCAATTGTCGGGCACGACCTGCGGCACGGTTCGCGGCTTGGGCTCCAGGTCGGGCGTGTAGCCGCCACCCTGAAGGATTCGATCCGGGACGACCCGATGGAAGATCGTGCCGTCATATTCGCCGCCCTCGGCGTACTCGACGAAGTTGATCACCACGGTCGGTGCCTCGGCGGCGTCGAGTTCAAATATGATGTCGCCGAGCGATGTCTCCATTCTCACCCAGGGGTGAAGCGGGTCCGACGGGGGGATGAGCGCCGGCGTGTTCACGGACGCCGGCTGAATGGCGGGCCTTGCATCCGGGCCGTGGCAGCCGCAGAGGGGTACCATGGCCGTCAACGCCACCGCGCGGAGACTGAAACGAGTTGTCAACATGTCGGCATCGAACTCCTTACGTGCATGACTCTGCGCGCCTTGCGTCTTACGCCTACTCGATTCCCAATAGTTCAACGTCGAACACGAGCGTCGAGTTCGGCGGAATCGAGGGCCGCCCGCGCGCTCCGTAGGCCAGATCCGGCGGGATAATTAGCTTGCGCTTGCCGCCGACCTTCATGGTGAGCAGCGCCTCGGTCCAGCCCTTGATGACCCCCGTAACACCGAATGTCGTAGGCGTGCCGCGATCGACCGAGCTGTCGAACTTCGTTCCGTCGAGCAACCAGCCGGAGTAGTGTACCTTGACGCGATCGGACCTGGAAGGCGTCGCCCCGTCCCCGACCTTCATGTCTATGTGAATCAGCCCGGTGCCACTCTTGACCGACGTCGTTCCGGACTCTTTCTCTGCGGCGCTAATCATCTCCTGGATCACGGAGGCCTCCTTGGATTCTTGCTCTTGTGTTTCTTTGGAAACTCGCTCGCTGGTCGCAGACAATTCCGCCTCGACTTTCGTGCGATCAAACTTGGTAATCAGTCGAACCGTCTTGATAACAACCGGTGTCACCGGAACCTTTCCTCCGGGAATACTCGCATGTGCGGCCACCGGCGTTTTCTTGATGGCTTCGACGACGTCCATTCCTTCGACCACCTTTCCGAAAACCGCATAGGCGGCTCCGTCTCTGGACTGATCGAGGGATCGGTTGTTCTCGACGTTGATGAAGAACTGAGAGGTCGCGGAGTCCGGTTGGCCGCCCAGGCGAGCCATGGCGATGGAACCGTCGACGTTTTTCAGGCCGTTCTTCCACTCGTTCTTGATGCCGGATCGAAGTCCCTCGGACTTCTTACCCTCCAGGGTGAAGCCGCCTCCCTGGATCATGAAGCCGTTCATGACCCGATGGAAGATGGTTCCGTCGTAGTATTTGTCCTCTGCGTACTTGATGAAGTTCAGCACCGAAATCGGCGCCTTTTCGGCGTCGAGTTCAAGGACGATGTCGCCCACCGTCGTCTCCATCTTCACGCGGGGATGAAGCGGGTCGCCGCCATCGGCGCCCAGCGTCTGATCGGTCAAGGTCGCGATCCCGACGGCGCCTGCCGCCAGGAACATGGATACTCGAAACATCTGTGATCCTTTCCACGAAACATCAGCGGGCAACGCGCCCACGTTTGACCCAATTCACAGGCGGCCGATCGTTACGAGCGGCCGCGACAAACCCGAAAGCGTACTGGCTGGACGAATCAGAAGCAACCGGTTGTTCCGATCGGTGTGACGCTATCCCCGGCCCCGACCTTGACCTAGTATGGTCCCCCTGTGAGGCTAGCGAGGCCGACTCGCACGCTGGCGATGCCAGGTGCCCCAAGTGGATCCATGACCGACATCGCCGTCAAACCCCAAACGCCACGGTTCGAGCTCCTTGGCAACCCGCGTTTCATGCTCCTGTGGGCGGCCTACGGCATCAGCGCGATCGGCGACCACATCTCCGAGTTGGCGGTTCTCAAGACGCAGAACGCGGTGAATCCGGCGGTGGACGTGACACCCCTCGACGCTCGCATGACCTTTCTGTTCTTCGTTCCGTTCTTTATTCTCGGTCCGCTTGCCGGGTGTCTGGCGGATCGGCTGCCACGTCGCGGGCTGATGATCACGGCCGATCTGGCTCGGTTTGCGGTGCTGCTGTCGTTCGGCGTACTGATGGGGTTGACCCGCGAATGGACCGCCTGGGGACCGTTTCTCCCCTTGGTTCTGGTCGGGACGTTTGCGGCCCTTTTTTCACCGGCCCGCGCGGCGCTGCTGCCCACGCTTATCCGCAGAGACCAGTTTGTCCGGGCCAACAGCTTGATCAGCGGTTTGGGCATCATCGCGGCGATGGTGGCGTTGCTCGTCGGGGGCTACCTCGCCGAGCACTACGACCCGCAGATTGCGTTTCGCGTCGACGCGGCCACGTTCTTAGCCAGTGCGACGCTTCTGTGTATGCTTCGTGCGCCGCGGCAGCGCGCCGCGTCGAACGATCGTTATGGTGTCGCGGAGATCGTGCGTCAGGTCAAGGAGGGTTTTCGTTATACCGCGTGCCACCGGCGGGTGATCGAGCTCTTGGCCGTTGCCGCCGTCGTGTGGTTTTCCGGGGCGCTGATCAAGTGCGTTATCCCTGCCATCGTGCGCGACACGTACGGCGGCACGTATCAGGACATCGGCGGCTTTCGTATCTATTTGGGTATCGGCTTTATCGTCGGCTCCGTTGCCGTTTCGATTCTCGGTGATGCCCTGCGCGGCGAGATCGCGATTACCTGGGGCTTGTTCGGGGTCAGTGCCGCCGTGATCGTTTTTGCGTCGTCTGTGTTTCTTCCGTTGTCACCGACAGCACTGTATTGGGTCGGTGCGACGGGCTTGATAGGCATCGGCGTGTTCGGCGTGACCGTCATGATCGGGCTGAACACCTTGTTGCAACGCATCGTGCCGGATCGTTTTCGTGGACGCGTTTTCGGCGTGAAAGACTTCTTCTGCACGGGGGCGCTGCTGGCGGCGACGGCCGGGCTGGCCTTGCCTCAGGAAACGCGCGTCGATCAGTGGGTCGGGTTTATTCTCGGTGGCGTCGCCGTCTTGGCGTTCGTGGCGGGACTCACCACCATAGTCACTCGAATACGCCGAAGTGATCTTCCCGCCATGACCGTGCTTTGTGAACACCTCAACGAATTCCTATGTAAGGCCGTGTGGGGGTACACGGCTGTCGATCGATGGCGTGTTCCCCGCGGTCGTCCCGTGATCCTCACCGCCAATCACACCTGTCCGGCCGATCCGCTGTTTCTGGCAGCGGCCATGCCGCACCGCGTGATCTCCTTCATGGTTGCAGTCGAGTACACCAAGTGGCCGATCTTTAGCTATGTCATGAGATGCGCCCATTGCATCTCCGTTCGAAGGGGAGAGCACGATATCGGGGCGACCAAGCAAGCGATCAGGCACATTCGCGACGGAAAGATCATGGGCATTTTTATCGAGGGCAGAATCGTTCATGAGGGCGAAACGGCCGAGCCCTTGGACGGCGTGGCGATGATCGCGATGCGAACCGGCGCACAGGTTGTCCCGGCGCACATCAGCGGAGTTCTGCGAAGGCGAGGCATTTTTCGCGGATTGTTCGCTCGGCATCGAGCGCGGGTCCGCTACGGTGCGCCGGTCGATCTGTCGGAGTTCATGCAACACAAGCCCGATCGCGCAGCGATACGTGCTGCGACGATGAAGATCCACGCGGCCATTCTGGCACTTGCGCCTGTAAGTAGGCCGACCTGCGAACGGGCGAGTCCCACCGGTACGGGAGCCAAACCATGAATCACGCTGAATTGTGGCAGTGCTACAAGCGATATCTCTGCGACGTTCCGTCGATCGGAATGCGGCTCGACATCAGCCGCATGGGATTCTCCGAGGCGTTCTTGGAGAGCATGGCCGCCCCCATCGAGCGAGCGCTCGATGCGATGGAGAAGCTCGAAGCCGGGGCCCGTGCCAACGTCGGCGAAGACCGGAGGGTCGGGCACTACTGGCTGCGCTCGCCTGAGCTGGCGCCCGATGAGGCCATCCGGTCCGACATCGAAGAGACCGTCTCAGACATCAAGCAGTTCGCCCGCGCCGTAAACAGCGGTGAAGTGACGCCCGCATCCGGTGATGCGTTCTACATCGTTCTGGTCATCGGGATCGGCGGCTCGGCACTGGGTCCGCAGCTCCTGGTCGACGCACTCGGAACCACCGAGGATTCGGTCATCGTTCGTTTCCTCGACAACACCGATCCAGACGGCATCGACCGGGTTCTCGCCGAACTGGACGAGACGCTCGGCCAGACCCTGACCGTCGTGATGTCCAAGTCGGGTGGCACCAAGGAGACGCGGAACACCATGCTCGAGGTCGCGGCTGCTTACAAACGCGCTGGGCTCGATTTCGCCAAGCACGCCGTGGCCGTCACCTGCAAAGGAAGCGCACTGGCCGACCAGGCGGCCAAGGAGAGTTGGCTCCGCGTATTCGAGATATGGGATTGGGTTGGCGGTCGGACGTCGATTACCTCCGCCGTCGGACTACTCCCTGCGGCGCTGCTCGGTGCGGACGTCGATGCGTTTCTCGCCGGAGCCCGCGAGTGCGACGCCGTCACCCGGCAGCGCGACGTGGCAGCCAATCCGGCCGCTCTGTTGGCGCTGATGTGGCACCACGCCGGGGGCGGGAAAGGATCACGCAACATGGTGATCTTGCCCTACCGAGACCGACTGCGTCTGCTGGGGCAGTATCTCCAGCAGCTCGTTATGGAATCGACGGGTAAGCTGCGAGACCGGGCCGGCGGCACGCTGCACCACGGGCTGACCGTCTATGGGAACAAGGGCAGCACCGATCAGCACGCCTTCGTGCAGCAGCTTCGCGAGGGACCGGACGATTACTTCGCCACCTTCATCGGGTTTATCCAGAGCCGCGACCGTGAGTCCATGGAGGTCGAAGAGGGAGCGACCACCGGTGACTATCTGAACGCGTTTCTGCTCGGGACGCGGGACGCGCTGACCGACGCCGGGCACCCGTCGCTGATGATAAGTTTCGAGAAACTCGACGCCTATTCACTCGGGGCGCTCATTGCGCTCTTCGAGCGGGCGGTCGGTCTCTACGCGGAACTCATCAACGTCAACGCCTACGATCAGCCGGGCGTCGAAGCGGGCAAAGCGGCTGCGGAAAGTGTCCTCGAACTCCAGCGCGAGGTTCTTGCCTTCCTCGCCAAGAGAGCCGGGTCATCGTTGACGGTCGAGGAGATCGCCGACGGCATCGGCCGGCTCGACGCCATGGAGACGATCCACCATGTGCTCGAACACGCGGCCGCCGGTCCCGATCACGGCATCAAACGCATAT
>JADFRH010000096.1 GCA_022561415.1 Planctomycetota bacterium | reverse complement strand
CCGGTCATGAACATCCCCGAGGGGCGCTGAAGCCAAAGAATGGCGTTGGTGAGCTTGCCACGCTGGGACTCGTAGCGGTATGCGTCGGGATGCTCGGCCATGGCCAGAAGGAGAAGCGCGGTGACGCCGAGCTTGTTCTTCCCATCGGCGGTCGCGATGAACGCGGCCAGCTCGTCGTCCGGCACGCCGGTCAGCCCTTTGAGATGATAACGGATGGCGAGGTCGGCCGCGGCGCTCGAAGCGCTTTGACCGGACCACGCGGCATGGACGGCCATGGCGTCGGTGGCGCCGACCTGGCGAACGATGTTGTTCTCGCGCGTGAACGTGTCGCTGCCGGGCTCGTACTGATAGGTGAACAGGCCCGATGAGAGTTGCCGGTAGGCCATGTACTCGGCGAGTTTCGCGATGGCCGCGTCCAGCCTCGACGGCGACACGGCGGCGGGCGGAACGAGCGTGAGGCCTCTGCTCAGCGACACGATCTTGTCACTGTGCCCGGCCAGATACCAGTGCAGCGTACGGAAGCGCTGCAGCTTGACGTCGGCGATCTGCGCCTCGGATTCGTGGGTCACCTTCGCCAGGCGTTCGAGGGCGTCAGCGACGACCAGGTCGCCGGTCAGCAACTCCGACGGGCAGAAACGCATATGGATTCGCGGACCGGTCAGCACGAGCCCGTGTACACCCGGCTCGACGAACGGGTCGACGGCGCGCGGCTGTGTCCAATCCGGCGTCACCGGGATCGGCTCGGCTTGGCCGATCACCTCGATCTCAATCAGCATGTCGTTGACATGGTCGAGATCGATGTCGTCCTCGGACAGCATCATCAGCCCGGCCTTTCGGGCGGCGTCGCGCGTCGCCAGGGCGATGGGCTTGGGACCGGATGCGGCGGAGGCGAGCAGGTAACCGCCGAGGCGAGTTCGAACGACGACCTCGGCGCTGAGCCCGGCCAGCGCGGCGGGAACGTACGCCGGCTCGTATTCATCGCGACCGAGAACCGCATCGCGCAGCGTTCTTTTTGCTACCCGCGAGAGGAAGTTTCGCTGAGACTCGGCAATCGAAGGGACGGGCGGCGTGGCGGGAACGCCCGCATGCGCGGTAAGCGGCGACGCCAGAGCCAGCACCGTCAGCGCGAGATACGTTAGCGGCAGTTTGTGGCCGGACATGCCGACCAGTATAGTGTAGTGAATAGCGAATTGCGAATTAAGAATTCTGAATTCGCTATTCGCAATTTACTCTTTAAGCGGACAACCAGCGCATGGGCAAATCAGAAACCAGCAAGCTGGCCTGCCAGGACTTCGCGGCCCCGATCGTCAGCGCCGCGGCGGAGGTCGCCAAATCGGTCAAGGCGGCCGTCCTGTTCGCCTACATCAACGCGGTCACGGACCTCGAGGCGCTCGAGGCGGCGGTCAAGCCCCCGACCAAGCTGATTCTTGTCTGCCGCGACGCCCAAGATGAGAAACGCGCCGAAACCGTGTCGGCCAAGTCCATGAGCGTTCCCGCCTTTGATCTCACCCGGATGGGCCAGATCAAGATGGCGACGCTGATCGCCTTTTCACAAGGCATACTGAAGCCGGCGGATGTGTTCGTGTTCGTCAGCGGCGTGTCGGGGCGCGACCTGGACACCGTCGTGACGATGCGGGTCGGCGAGGAATACGAATTGTTTCAATCGGTCGGGCAGCCCAGGCTCACGGAGCACATACGCCGGGCCGTGTTCGAGAAGGTGTTGCGGATCGCGCTCGAGCTGGCCCACGAGGGCCGTGAGGGCAAGCCGATCGGGGCTGTCTTCGTGGTGGGCGACCATCGGGAGGTCCAGAACTACTGCCAGGACGGACGCATCAACCCGTTCAAGGGTTACCCGGAAAAAGAGCGCAACATCCTTGACGAATCGATGGACGACACGGTCAAGGAGATCGCCAAGCTCGACGGCGCATTCGTGCTCAAGGGCAACGGCGTGATTATGGCCGCGTGCGTCACGCTTCGCGCGGCGATTGCGGGCGAGACGTTGCCCCAAGGTCTGGGGGCGCGGCACGCGGCGGCGGCGGCGATCACGGCCAGCACCAAGAGCATTGCCATCAGCCTCTCCGAATCGACCGGCGACGTACGCATCTGGCGTCGCGGCGCGCTGATTACCGAAATCGAAAAGGCCCCACAAGCCCTGATCGACCGAACCAGCCCGCCGGCGGTTGGGTAGAGCAATCCCTTCCGATCACGGCTAGGAAACAGTTGTCAGTTGTCAACAGTGTCGACATCTTGACGTTTCGACGTTTCGACGTTTCCTCCGTCGCTTCTTACTCAATCGGTTCGCTCGTGCGCTCTCGATCATGGAAGAGTGCGATGTGGCTGATGCCCGCATCGCGGAGCATGTCGACGGCGTGATGCAGACCCGCACCCACATGCTCGCTTACGTGGGCGTCGGAGCCGATGGACATGGCCGCGCCGCCCAGTTCGGCGTAGCGTTTGACCACGTCCGGTCCGGGCATGGTTTCGTCGAGATCACCACGCAGGGTCGAGGTGTTGATTTCCGGGACCAGGTCGGCTTCGACGCAGGTGCGTAGAATCTCGTCCACAATCTCGCGGTGCGCGTGCATATCCACCTCGCCGAAAAACCGCTGCGTGTAGCGTTTGACGAAGTCGAGATGACCCAGCACGTCGAAAACGCGCTCCTGCGACGTGTTGACACGCCGACACATCCGTGCGCCTTCGAGCACCGTAGCGAGGTACTGCCGGGTCCCCTCCGCCAGATCGACGGTTTCCCAACTCTCTTTCTTGTGGACCGGGCGCCCGGCGAAGTAATGAATACTGAGCATGACCATGTCGAAGCGATGGCCGGCCAGAAAGTCGAGGATAAAGTCCATGTGGTCGGGCTGGAAGCATATCTCGACGCCCTTGCCGACGAAGATTTCCCGGCCGAATCGTTCGCGCAGCGCGGCGATCGTTTCGGAATACGCAGCGTCGTCGTAGCTGCACGTCTTCCAATCGTCGGGGTGTACGTCGAAGTGTTCGGTGAACGTCAGACCGGCAAGCCCGAGCTCAATGGCCCTCTCGACGTTGCGAGCCGGGTCGGCTTTCGAGTCGAACGAATGCCGCGAGTGCAGGTGCTGATCGTAGAGCTTCATGCGCCGGGTCACCGATGACGAATGCGATCGAACAAAACGATACTATCGCACCGAAACGCGTGCATCGCAAGGAAGCGAAGCCTCCGCCGTGGACGGTCGGGCCTCGAGCGCTGCCTTAGCAACCCCCGCGCAGAAACGTGCCGGCCGTACGGAACAGGATGATGACGTCGAGTTCCAGCGACATGTGTTTGAGGTAGTAGAGGTCGAACTGGAGCTTGCGCTTGGCGTCCTCGACGGAAGCGCCGTAGCGAAAGCTGATCTGTGCCCAGCCGGTGATGCCCGGCTTGACGAGGTGCCGCTCGCCGTAAAACCGGATCTTGCGATTCAGATCCTCGACGATATCGGGTCGCTCGGGTCGCGGGCCGACGAGTGACATCTGCCCGATCAAAACGTTGTAGAGCTGCGGTAGCTCGTCGAGGCGCAATCTTCTTAGCAGCCGCCCAACGAGTGTGATGCGTGGATCGTTCGGCGCGCACCAAACACTCCTGCCGTTCTCCGCATCGGTACGCATCGTGCGGAACTTGTAGAGCCGGAAGGCGTGCCCGTTCTTCCCGACGCGGTCTTGCCAGTAGAAGACCGGACCGCGATCGGAGAGCTTGATCGCCAGCGCGATCAGAGGCCAGATCGGCGCGGAGAGTATCAGGCCGGCGCCGGCGACCAAAATGTCCAGCATTCGCTTGATCGTGGCTTGTTCGTCGCAGTGGACTTTCAGATCCGCGAAGAGAAACCACGCGGGCGTAATCTCGTCAACAAGAATCTGACCGGTGGCCTTTTCGTAGAACGTCGCCTCGTTCGTCACGCGACAGCCGCGTTGCAGGCAGGGAACCATCCAGTGCATGACATCGGGATCGCGCGCCGAGAAGTCGCTTACGACCACATCCGTCACGCCGGCCTTGGCGAGCCCTTCGATCTGCGCAGCGACGGGGCCCAGCGATTTCGCGTGATCAGACGGCGTCGAGGGCTCCGCTTCCGTGCCGGCGTAGCCGACCAGACGGTACTCGTGGAGAAAGCCGTTCTCCTGTGCCCTCTCGAAGGACTCGTACAGGGCGCGCGGACCGACGACCAGGAGTCCGCAGTGGATTCGCTGAATGAGCCACCAGGCGGCCAGGCGCACGGCCACGCCCGATACGAAAAACGAGGACATCGCCAGCGCTGAGGCTCTGCGGCTGACGGTTGCGTACATGACGACGTAGATGATGGCATAGGCCAAGACCGTCGCGGTGCCCGACGTTAGGGCCATCCGGATTAGGATGCAGGAGCGCCCCATAATCGTTTCCCGTTCGTACAAACCGAATACCAGGCTCGCGAGAATGACGGAAAAGGTGAAGATCGCTCCGGCCTGCCACAGAACGACATGCGGTGTTCGCGTGCCCTCGAGCGGCGGAACGATCTGGTACGCGCCGAAGACCGCTACGCCGATCAGCAGAACATCCACCAGCAGCCAGGTTGAGGCGGGCAGTCCGAGAAACGAACGACCGATAATGCGGAGAACGCGTTCGAGAGTGAACGCTGACCCGAAGCGCGTGTAAGGGCGCGAGTCGGCGGCGATCGTCGAAAGAGGCGGGGAGGCGATCGTCGTACCTCCCGCGCCGGTAGCAGCGGTTATGGCCATAAAGCATTGCGGCGTTGATGTATCCAGTCGATCGGATAACGGGACGCCGCGTGTGAATTATCGGCATCCCTTGGCAACGGGATGCGTAAGCGGATGACCGATAACATGAACCAAGAAGAGTTTTGAGCGTAGAGTTGCAGAGCGTTTTTGACTCTTCACGAGTGACTCTTCTCTAGAAACTTCTCCCTTCTTCCACGTTTTTTCGAGCAGAATGAGGCACACGCTCCCGATACTTCAATCGGGTAAGTTATACGTACGCGCATCGGGTCCACGCATTCGCGTGTGGGCGCGATAACGGCTTCGGCGTCGATAGACGCCCTGCGCCAACTATGAAGAAAACTGTCATCACCGCGCTCGCCTTGGCCGTCGCGCTCACGGGCGGCTGCGCGCAGCACAAAGTCGTCGAGGTCTGGCAGCCCAAACCGATGGTCTATTGGCAAGACCTGAGCAACGGCCCGATTCTCCCGGTGCGAGACGAGTTCCGCATCATGCCCGGCAAGCCGCGCGGCGGCATCTTTCCGGGATCGCTTGCCGTGACGCGCGTGTCGATCGAGATGACCGGCGACCCGGAGCGCCCGCTCGCGCCGCGGCTCACGAGCGACCCACATAACGAGTTCCTCCAATGGAACTCGGCGCTGGACGACCAGTTTGCCGTGGGCGAGGTCTTCCCCATCAGCGGCAAGGATCTCGGCGGCGGCCCGGCGGAACCCGATCAGATTCTCGCAGCCTTCAACGCCCTGCATGCCCGCCTGGGGCTTGTGTACGCCGTCAACGAACTAAGCAAAACGCAAACGGAAATGCTCGGCGTGCTTTACGATGCCGAGAACAAGAGCGTTCTGGCCGTTCTTCACGCGTACAGCGCGTCGATCGTCCCACCCGAGGTCATCGACGAGAGCAAGAAGCCGATCGATATGTGGGAGACCGACTCGCGTGCATTGGTGCGGGCGAAATTCGAGCGTATTTTGCACGGCTGCATCTATGAACTGATTCAACGGGACGGGCCCGCCACCATCGTTACACCGGTCGGATGGAAGCCCACGGCGCCCACGCGTCCGGTCGTTTGGCCCCCGCGTAAGACGGGTGCGTTTCCCTAGCACCGACAAAGTTCAAGGTTGGAAGGTTAAAATCTTGAACCTTAAAACCTTGAAACCTTGATGAAGGAGCAGCCGACCAGTCATCCCACGGTCCGCTATCTGCTCGACCACTACGTCGAGCTTCTAACCGTGCTCACCCTGCTGTTCGTGCTTCAGACGGGGCTGGTTCCCTTTGACTTCGGATCGGCGGCGGGCACCGGCAGCGAGTCCCTGTTCAGTGCCACGGTCACGCGTCTGACCTTTCCTGACGTCATCAGCAACATCTTTCTCTACTTTCCGCTCGGGATGCTCGCGCACTGGAGTCTGTGTCGCATGGCGGGTGGCGGGCGGTTGGTCTTTCTCGCCACCATAGCTTTCGCGGCGTTCGTGAGCGGGTCCATCGAATGGATTCAGGCGTACTCGCCGTCGCGCGTATCGTCGGTGATCGATCTGGCCAGCAACGTCCTGGGCGCCTCGCTGGGCGCTGCGGTTTCGACGATCGCCCGCTGGATCATGCCGCGACTGATGGGCGCAGCGCTGGTCGAGTTCCACGAGCGTCCCCTGCCGGCCATGCTCAAGACCTACTGCGTGGTGCTCGTCGTGTTTGCGGCCATCCCGTTCTCGTTCTCACTCGACCGTGTTCGATTGAAGGAATCGGTCCAGGCGGTGAATTGGATTCCTTTCACGGATCAGTCCGCCAACGTGACGTATGGCTTCATGGGGGCGCAGGTCGTCGATTCGGATCGGCAACGATGGGACCGCATGAAGCGTTGGTCTCGCTGGACGGCGGAGTGCGCGTCGTTCGCCGTGCTCGCGTGGCTGCTCATCATGGTGCTTCGCGACAACTACGAATTCGGGCGATGGAGTACGTGGATGCTGGCCGCGTGGATCGGCACCGGCTTTGCGATCGCGCTGAGCGTCATGCAGCTACCCATCGTCTCTCGCGCATGTGACGCGACGGACGTTGTCTTTCGTTTGCTGGGTCTGGGTCTGGGGTGCTTTTGTCAATCCCGGTACGAGCGGCGAACCGAAGGCCTGCCGGCGCGGCGTCTCGCCGTGGTGCATCGGGAATTGGCGGCCTTCGCCTGCGCGGTCGTCGGGGTGTACATCCTCTACACCGGGCTGATTCCCATGCGGTTCAGCGCCGGGCTCGATGGTCCGGCGCAGTCCCTGAGCGCCGACGGATTCCTTCCCTTCTTCGCCTACTTCATGGCCCGCTTCGACATCATGATGGGCGACGTGCTGGAGAAGTTCATTGCGTATGTACTCCTGTCCGCCACGCTTACCGCGTTTTGGGCACCCGTTAAGGATCGTGACACCGCGTCGCAGCTCGTCACGGTAACCATGGTCTGTTTCGTGATATCCGTTCTGATCGAGATCTTGCAGATGTTCATCCCCGTTCGCGTCACGAGCCTGACCGACCCGATCCTGGCCGTCACCGGCGCGGTGGTCGGCGTGCTCGGGCAGCGAACCGCCGCCCAATTCTACCGATTCGCTACGGCCAAGGACGACGCCGTCGCTCCGCCCGCGGAGCAACCGACGCCCATGTCACCCACCGACGAACTGGTGGGAACGCTGATCGATCCGTACCCCGACGCACCGGTCGAGACCGTCCCAGCGCCGGGTTTGCAACGCACGCACGATTGACCATAATCGTCGCTGCGTTGCGATGCCGAATGGATCCCGCCCGGCAAGCCGGTTTTACCGGTCCTGCGGGCCGTGGCTTCGCGCGCACTGTGGGGTCTGGTGCGACGGGATATACGGGAGAAACCGCGTGGCGAGCATGGTTGAGAAGTTCTACGGGCAGGGGCAATCGATCTGGTGCGACAACCTCAGCCGGAACATGATCGACTCCGGCGAGTTGCAACGACGTATCGACGCCGGCGTTGTCGGCGTGACCTCCAACCCGACGATCTTCATGAAGGCCATCACCGGCAGCGCCGACTACGACGCCGCGTTTGATCGGTTGCTCGGAAACGGGCTCGGCACGTCCACGTCATCGATCGGATTGTCCAGGTCCTTAAGGCTCGGCACCAGGAGACGATCGGGCTTCACGGTATCGAGGAAGATCTCGCCAAACTGGTTCGCAACCCGAATCCCGATTACCGGTATATGCTTGGGTTGACCCTTGAGTGGCTTGATCATATAGCCGACGAGGTGGGTGTCAGGA
>JADFRH010000095.1 GCA_022561415.1 Planctomycetota bacterium | reverse complement strand
TCTCCGTGCAGAGCTGACCGTCGTCGCACGCCACCGTGTTGTCCAGGTTCGTACACGCACCGGCGCCGGCGTTGCCGCTGGAATCACAGGCATCGTCCGTACACACATCCGAGTCGTCGCACGAGCCGGGAACGAAAGGCGAACCGGAGCACACGCCGCTCGCAGACGTCGTTCTCCGTGCAGAACTGACTGTCGTCGCACGCGCTCGTGTTGTCCAGATTCGTACACGCACCGGCCCCGGCGTTGCCGCTGGAATCACAGGCATCGTCCGTACACCCGTTCGAATCGTCGCACGAGCCGGGAACGAAGGGCGTACCGGCGCACACGCCGCCGCTGCAGACGTCGTTCTCCGTGCAGAGCTGACCGTCGTCGCACGTGATCGTGTTGTCCAGGTTCGTACACGCACCGGCGCCGGCGTTTCCGCTGGAATCACAGCCGTCGTCCGTACACACGTTTAAGTCGTCGCACAAGCCGGGAATGAAAGGCGAACCGGAACATGTGCCGCCGCTGCAGACGTCATTCTCTGTGCAGAGTTGACCATCGTCGCACGCGATCGTGTTGTCCAGGTTCGTACAGGCGCCGACCCCACCGTTGCCGGCGGGATCACAGGCATCATCCGTACATTCGTTCGAGTCGTCGCAGCTTGGCGAAGTACCAGCCAGGCACGCGCCGGCGACGAAGGCTTCGAGACCATTGCAGAACAGCCCGTCGTCACATGCGCTAACGATGTTGCCCGACGCGCCCAGGCACGGAAGAAGCGTCGTGCTGTCCGGGAATCGGGTCAGCTTGGACACAAGCGGCGGGGCTTCCCAGAAGGTTATGTTCGTCGTGCCCTCCGCAATCGCAAGAAACGTCAGCGTTGCGATCGTGCCGTCGACCGACGTCGAGCCGCCGAAAATATTTGCTGTGTATGTGATGTCGCCTGCAACATCGGTGAGCGGGAAGCCCTCCCCCCAGTCCGGACCGCTATTCGTCGTAACGCCGGTCAAAGTCAAGATCGAATCGTCATAATGTATCAGCGCCTGCGCTCCGTTGATCGCAGACGTCAGGTTGCTGACGTCGAGCCTAACGGTAACCACGTCGCCGGGCGCGACGAATTCCGAACCGGCCGCGACGTTCAGATCCAGATTGGCGTCCGGCGTATCGCAGGGATCCTGGGCCAGTGCGGACCCATCGCCGCCTGGTGCCAGAGCCGGGCTCAGTGCAGCCCAGGCACCAACAGAGGCTATCAGAATTGGGCGCCACAGCCTTTGCAACATCCTACATCCCCTTGCTTCGCGTCGAACCAAAGCCTGTTCGGCGCCCCCAACTATAGACCGCATTTGCTTGTATCGGACGAGTATGCCGGACCTCAGTCCCGTCTTCGAACCACGCGCATGCCGGCACCGGCATCAGCCAAGGAAACGGCGCGGTCGAGCCACAACCGAAACCAGCGCCGTCGGCGCCCGGGTGACAATGACCTTCTTGCCGCTACCACCGACCGTGGTAGACGCAGACAGCGAGCCGAGCGATCGTAAGTTCAACCCCAGCGAGAAATCGACAAGTGTGCCCGTATGTAGGCCGGGAAGTTCTTGCCGCGGATCGAACCGGTATCGTCCTTTCCGGCGTCGGCCGTGCCTCCTGTGTGACCTAACAAATGGCCCAACGATTCGGATATTACTCCCCGGTGCATCAACGACTGCGAACAGCCGCCAACAGGCCATTCTAACCAGGCACGACCATTAGATGCAAGAATCCAACCTGTTATTTCTTAGCGTTCCGGACCAAAGCGAATCGAATCTCACAGGCCAATAATCGAGGCTCTTGACGCCCCGGATAGCCAAAACCGCCCGTAGCGTCTCCGAGAGAGCGACCACGTTACAGTCACAATGGAATCTCCCAAAGCGAAAGGTTGCGTTCGCGACGCCTACTCGGACCCGGGACCGGATCACACGAGGTCGATGCCTGATGGCTTAAGCCAAGGCCGGCGATGAAGCAAGGTGGAAGATTCGTGCGAACCGAGACCCGCGCAGAAAGAATCCGCGGTAGACAGGGGTCACACGGGCATAGTTGGCAGCATGCCACCGGCTGCGGTGCCGAAGCCCGCCGGGCACAAGAACATCGCCACAACGATGAAATACTACGTTCAGGTCGAGCAGGCCGATCTACGGGTAGCGTTCGACAAGCTGCGGCATGTCGCTGGGTAGCGAGTCGCGACTCCACCGGCGAAAGAAAAAGGGCCGCCCGTCGAGAGCGGCCCGTGTCTGTATTCTTGAATCCGCGGTGCTTACGCTTGCATCGTTCGGCGACGGCTAAAGTAGACCTTCGCACTCACCAACAGGAAAAGCGCAAAGACCGTCAGACCCCACGTCGACGCGGCCGGGATTGCCGTAGGTGCTGGTGGCGTGACGTTCCCGCCGGGCGGAAGAGACAGTGGGTCACCCGATGTGGGCACCACCGTCAGCGTCGTGTCGTTCGAGTCGGGTGCCGACACGTTCAGCGTTTGCTGGTCATACAACAGCGTTTGACCGCCGGGAAGCACAACCGTTCCGACAACCTGTCCGCCGTCTGTCAGCAAAGTTACATCGACGTCACCGACAGCTGGCCCCCTCGCGGCTGTAGCGCAACGGTTCTTCACTTCCGCAAGTGGTCCGGGTCGACATGTTACCGTAATGCAGTCACCCGCAGCCAGTCGTACGCTTACATCCCGCGTGCCTGCGAAGCACAGGGAATTCACGGTGGCCGGCGTGGCACCACCGCTCAGCGACTCGACTCTGACGCCGTCTGGAAATGGCGCATCGGAGGCGCACACGTCCTGGTCCCCTCGAGGCAGGATGCCGCCGCGCGTGGTTGGCGTGGTCGAGCCGTCCACAAACGAGTTGGATGAAAAGCTCGGAGACTGGTCGACGCTGTCCTGGATGCCGTCGCCGTCGGAGTCTGGCGCGCAACTACCACCCAGCGAAATCGGGCCAGCAGGATAAGTTTGCTGAAGTAATCCCGAGGGAGCTCCACTGGCGTCGGCCTCGTCTGTCGCAATCATGACCTCTTCGTCTGCCAGCGCATCCTTCAAATCGGTGAATGTCGTGCCGGGCACCAGGGTCACATCGAAGCTGATTACTACTTCCAAGTCAGGGTTAACGGGTTGGCTGATAGCGGAAGCGAAGCCCACCGCTGGAGAAAAACCACCAAAAACGGAGTTCGGGTTCGATGTAAAGTCAAATCCGGCGAACGGGCCTCCGTTAGTGTTCGTGTACTCTACAGCGTCAACCGCTGTGATGAGTCCCACTTGGATCAGGGCGCAAGTACAGAACTGCCCGGGGACCACCCCAACGGTCTTATAGCCATGAAAAGTGATGCGCCACGTGTCAGGTCCGTTCGGGGTAAGCGTTACCTCTCGTGGCTGGTTTCCGGTGTTAGTTGTAACACACGCACGAACGCCGTCCGCCAACACTCCGAGCAAAAAAACCGCCAACAGAAACACGTTAACACGTCGCATCGCTTCTCCTCCTAAAGAACTCCCGCGCTTCCCAACTTCCGCCTGTCCGAGTTCAGACCCCTTCCATTTTCACAAGTCCGATCATACAGGGGGACGGGGGGCTCGCGTCAAGGAAAAAACCTGCCGTTTCTCTCCTTCGCCCACTTTTTGCCCACTTTTTTGTCGCGGGTGGGAAAAACCGCGTATTTTAACGAGGCCGACGGGATTCGAACCCGCAACCACCGGATCGACAGTCCGGAACTCTATCCAATTGAGCTACGGCCCCTCGTTATGTTGATCGGTCGGCACGCGAGTGATTTCTGCCAAGCTCGCGGCTCGACCGGGTGCGCTCACAAACAGCGAGCCGTGTTTTTAATAGCCGAGCCGACCGCGCGGGTCAAGGTCCGGTGCCACTGCTCTGCGAGCAGTGTTTATCGGAATCCCGCCCGATCCCGAACCCAGCACTGCTCACAGAGCAGTGGCACACGTCTCGGTTTCCCCAAACCCGTCGATTCAGCGTTCGCGGAGCACTACCCGGCAAAGGGTTCGGGCTTGAGCTGCTCTTTCTTGTCGTCTTCTTTCGAAGCGGCATCGGCCGTATCCATCGGTTCCTTTTGGGCGTCGATGACGGGCCAGTCGCTGGCGTACTTGGCGTTGAGTTCGATGAAATCCTGCCATTTGTCGGGAAGGTCTTCCTCCGCGAAGATGGCCGAGACGGGACACTCGGGCGGACAGAGCCCGCAATCGATGCACGTCTCCGGGTCGATCGTGAGACAGTTCACCCCCTCGTGAAAGCAATCCACCGGGCAGACCGCGACGCAATCCGTGTACTTACAATTAATGCAGGGTTCACAAACCACATGGGTCATCAGTTCGATCTCCGTCTGCTACAAGACAAACCAGCCGCGTAGGTACCGCGACCTTGCCGTTTTTTCAATCCGAATGTCGCCCGAACGCCCGACACGCAGCCCGGCATACTCTGGACGCCTTTGTTACGTGCCGCGCCAAGCGACCCGGTATACTATCCAGCTTCCGGTGCTTCGCAACAGCCCCGGTCCAGGCCGCCGGCGCCTATCCAGACCGTCGCCAATCGGTTCGATTCTTGCCCCATTTGCGGCCCAGCCCTATCGTTGAGCGAATGCCAACGGCCGGCCGCCTCATCGCCTCCGCCAGACTGATCGCCCTGCTCACACTCGCGTCGCGCGCCCTGGGCCTCGCCCGAGAATGCCTCTTCGGCTACTTTTTCGCCACCAGTGAGTTGCTGTCTGCGTTTCGCATCGCGTTCATGCTTCCCAACCTCGCCCGTAGACTATTCGGCGAGGGGGCCCTTTCGGCCGCAATGATTCCCGTGCTCACTGAGTCGCTGGAGCGCGACGGCGAGCGTTCCACTCGGCAGTTCATCGGATCGCTGCTGACGGCTCAGGTCGCCGTGCTCGTCGTGCTGGTGATCGCAGCCGAAGTCGTGATCGCCGCCTGGCGACACTTCCAGACCGACCTCGCGCTCGACCTCGCCGCGCTGCTCATGCCCTACATGGGCCTGATCTGCACCACGGCCATGATCAGCGGGGTTCTCAACGTTCGCGGTCACTTCGCGGCGCCGGCGTGCAGCCCGATGATCCTCAACACGGGCGTCATCGTGGCCGCACTCGGCGGAGCCTTCTACGCCGATCTTCACGGTGCCGATCTGCTGTATGCGATTTGCGGCGGCGTCCTCGTCGCGGGCGCCCTTCAGATTCTCATCGTGGGGGGAACCCTGCGAGCCATCGGTTTCTTCCCGACCCGTGGCGGCACGTGGCGCGACCCGAGGATTCGACGGGTGGCGATCCTGGCAGGACCGATGCTGCTGGGCATCTCGGCCGTGCAGATCAACTCGCTCGCGGATCACGTTATCGCCTACCTGTTCATCGTACGCGACGGGCAGCGCATGGGGCCTGCGGTCCTCGGCTACGCTCAGTTTCTCTATCAGCTTCCGCTCGGCGTGTTCGGGATCGCGATCGCGACGGCCATCTTTCCTGTGCTCTCGCTCCGCATCGCCCGGAACGATCGAGCCGGCATGGCCGACGTCTTGGCGCAGGGCATTCGCCTGAGCCTCTTCGTCGCTTTGCCGGCGTCGGTAGGGTTGCTGTTCGTAGCGCATCCGCTCGTGGCGGCGCTTTATCAGCGCGGCGAGTTCGACGCTGCGGCCACACAACGCGTTGCCGGGACGCTCTTTTTCTACGCGCTGGGCATCACGGCCTATTTCACGCAGCACCTGCTCGCCCGAGCGTTCTACTCGATGCACGACAGTCGCACGCCGGCGCGGATCGCCTTGTGGATGGTCGGTATGAACTTCCTGATGAACCTCGCGCTCGTCTTCGTGCTCCAAGAGCGTGGCCTGGCATTGGCAACGGCCGTCTGCGCCATGATTCAGGTGCTGCTGCTCTCGCGCCGTCTGACGCGCGCGTTACCGCAGCTAGCTTGGGGATCGATCGCGCGCAGCGTCGCGAAGATGCTCCTGGCCACGAGCATCATGGCCGGCGTCCTGGCGGCGCTCATGGTCCCCGACGTCACCGCGCGATGGCTCGAAGACTCACCCGTCCTGCGACTCGCGTTACTCGTATTCGCCGGCGTTGCAAGCTACGGACTCGCCTCCCGCGCGCTTAGCACCGAAGAGTTGACGACGCTACTGCATCGCGAACGCAGCCAGGCAGACTGATATGCACGACGGGCGGCCGCACCGGTCGATACACCATGCGCCGCCGACTTTCGCCTGCGGGGACCGGGCATTATCCTGACCTCCGCGGCTGAAACTCGGCGGGAAACCAAACTATGCCGGACAAACGACGCCATCGCGGAAAGCATCCCGACGACCAGCGGCTCTTCGCAACGTCATGCCACGAGTCGCTTCGCACGGCCGTGGGCGAATACTCCTGGCTGCTCTCGCGCGGGTACGCGGTCGATTCCGCCTTGAAGCTGGTCGGCGATCGTTACCAACTTACGGCGCGACAGCGCATGGCCGTCCGCCGGTCGGCGTGCGATGACGAAGCCGTAACCAAGCGTGCCGACTCTGCAATGACGCTTTCGCAGGCGATCGGTCAGACACTCGCCATCGACGGATACAATTTGCTCATCACGATCGAGTCCGCGCTGTCCGGCGGGTTGGTCCTCGTGGGGCGCGACGGCTGTTACCGCGACATTGCGAGCGTTCATGGAACGTATCGCAAAGTGGAGGAGACCATCCCGGCCATCGAGCTGATCGTGGATTTCCTGGCGGAGCGGGGCTTCCCACGCATCGACTGGTATCTGGACAAGCCGGTGTCGAACAGCGGGAGACTCAAAGTGATCATCACAGACGTTGTGACCTCTCGCTCCCCTACCGGAGGGCCGCTGCCATGGAACGTTGCCGTCGTCGACAGCCCGGACGCGATCCTGAGAGAATGCGACAATCCCATCGTGACCAGCGATTCGGCCATCCTCGATCGCTGCCACACCTGGATCAATCTCGCGGCCGAGATCATTCGCACGCGCGTACCCGACGCATGGGTGGTGGACCTGGGTAGCCACGAGGCGCGGGGCTGACGCAGCGCGACACGTCCGAATTCACGATCAATCCGAACCGATCAGCAGGATTTCGCGCGAGTTGCGCCTCGTCGAGAGGGCGTATTGATTCCGGTCCATCGTGATGACCCGCACGTTGGACTTCACCGCACCGAGCATCTCGGCGATCTGCTCGATCGGGGGAGTGCCGTCGCTGCGGTACGAAACCACCAGGATGCTCTCGCGAAAATGCGAGAAAAGGCGGGCGAACATGTCCGGCATCATCGTGAATTCGCAAGGCAAGCGGTTTGCCAACCTTCATGGCTGGGCCAAGGAAGTCATGCCGGTTTTGCTCAAACAGGAACAGGCTACCCTCTGGTTTATTTTTGATGAAGCGAGCAGGCCGAAGTTTGTGGTCTCCGGATCGGACTGGGCAGACTTCAAGCACGTCGAGCGGCTGATCTTGAAGAACCCCCGGCTCGTCAAGTCGGCCGACACCCTCGACGAACTGGCCCGGACGACAGGGCTCCCAAACAGGAACCTGATCGATACAATTCGGCGTTACAACAGGCTGGTTGAACAGGGCGCGGACCAGGATTTCGGCCGATTTGGTCCACAGGGGACATCCTTTTCCAAGCAAGCCTCCCCCAAGATTGAGACTCCGCCGTTTTATGCGATGCAGTCATTTCCCTTGACTCGCAAAAGCATGGGCGGCGTGGCCATCGATCTGAGCTGCCGAGTTCTGGATAAGAAGCAGCAGCCGATTCCGGGCCTTTACGCAGTCGGCGAATTGACCGGTTTGGCCGGAATCAACGGGAAGGCTGCATTAGAGGGAACCTTTTTGGGACCCTGTATCGTCACGGGCCGGGTTGCTGCTCGGTCGCTATTGAAAGAACTCGCTGTTGCGGAACGTGAATCCACTCGTGACGTCGACAGTTGCACGAGCTGCCACGACATGAAATCGCTGCTTGCCGAGCCTCGCCCGGGATATTGGCATTTCGAGAAAGTGCACGGCGCTGCTTTGGTCCGTCAATCTGCTTGCCGTCAGTGCCATCCCGAGCTCGCTCCCTATCAGATTGATAGTCATCATGTCGATCGTCAAACGCTTGCGGCCAC
>JADFRH010000094.1 GCA_022561415.1 Planctomycetota bacterium | reverse complement strand
CCGAGGAACCTCGACCTCACAGGTTCCAACCATCCACACCTGCGTCATCAGAAAAAAAACGGCCCACCCCCTAAGGGGTGGGCCGCCGGTTGCGCCGGATTCGACGATCTTACTTCGGGTCGAAGCCCGATCTGGGATTTCTTGCCAAGCGAGCATCCCAATCCTTGACCGCGGCCCGCTGAAGCGCCTCTTGGTGCTTTACGAGACGCGCAAGGCGCTTTTGGGTATCGCTGCGCGCCGCCTCGGCCTGGGCCAAGATCACCTTGGCATTGGCCTGTTCATACATGCTCTTGACGAGCACGGCGGCCTTCTCCTTGATGCGCTCCGATTCGGTTTCCGCAATTCGCGAATTGAATCGCGTCTTGAAAAAATTCGCACGCGCCGCCGCCGCGGTACGCAACGCGACGATCGAGGCACTGGCCTTATCGGCCTCGGTGCCGATTAGCACAGACTTGGAGTCATAAGTCGCATCCGCATAGGCGCGGTCCGCAAGCGCCTCAGCTATCTGCCGATCAACAAGCGCCTCGGCCCGGATTGAATCGGTGAAATGTCTGTCGTGAAGCCGATCAATTTCGGCCTGTGCCAGCGCCCGCTCGAGCTCGTTGCGTGCGAACAGACGCTTGATTTCCATTTCCGTCTGCAAACCGACCGACTCGGCCTCGGCCAGCATTTCCGTGTAATTGGCCTCGGCCACCGTGATTCCGCTCTCGATGGCGCGGGTGAGCTGGGCAAGCTCTGCGGCCAATTCCGATTCGGCCATGGCAATCTGCGACTCGATCTGCTCAGCCAGCGCAGCCTCGCTTTGCTCTATGCTTTGCGCTTGGGCGAGCAGTCGTGAGGCCCGGGCTTCTCCCTGCTCCTCGGTGGCTCGCAGCGCCGCCTGCAGCGCATCAACCTCGTTCTGTCCATTCTCCATCTCCATCTGCGCTTCCTTGCGAAACGCCTCAGCCTTGGCCGCGCCTTCGTCGAGATTTGCCTTCGCGAAAGCGCGGAACTCCGTTACCTGCGCCAGTGCATCCTTCCGCCCGGCCTCCGCCTCCACCAGAGCCAGGTCATACACGGACCGGGCATGGGCCAGGCCTGCGGTGACATTGGAATTCTGCTCTGCCAGCGATGCGACGGCCTGGAGATGAATGGCATCGGCTGATGCGAGCTGCTCGTTGCCGACGGCTATCTTCTGTTCACGAACCGCTTCGATGTTCGTTTTCTGCTCGTTGAAGCTCGCATCCAACGCGGAAAGCTGCGTATCCGACGTGGTTCGGTCGTGCAGTACCTTGGCCAAGGCGGAACGGAACACCGCAACATCTCTGGGATCGGCGCGTTTCGCAACAGCCGCAACTTTCGCAGATACGGGCACGTCCAGGTCCATCGATTCGTTGGTGGCCGACGTCTTACCGGGCATCCCCACACTACCCATCCGGGTCTGCTTCACCAGCTCATCGAGAATCGCGCCGTGAACCTTCGCGGCTTGAGCATGTGCCTTCGCGATTGTCGCTTTCATCTGTCCTTCAGACAAGACGTTCTGGTGCTTCGCGGTCTCGCGCGTCGCGTTTGCCTGGTGCCTGGTCAGTGCCTTGACGAACTCGGCGCGTGCGACCTTCTCCGCGCGAACCGCCGACGCGCGCAGTTTGTTGATCTCGGCCTGCTGTCTCTTGTACCACGCGTTCAGCTCGCCCACCTGCCGGGACCCCTCGGATTGTGCATTCTGCAGCACCTTGTGGGCGTCACCGCGGAGACGCAGTACGTCCGCCGTATTGCGCTCGAATGTCATCGACGCCTCGGTGCTCTTTCGGTCGGCAGTCGCTTTGGCCTGCTGGCGCCGCGCCTTGGCCGTGATCAGCATGAGGTTGTACTTGTGAACGGCCACCTGCTTCTCGAACGTGGTGGCGCGGACCTCGAGTTCCATCGCCTTGGCCCGAGTCTCATCTTCGATCGACCTGGCCTGGGCCTTGAGCTGGCTGGACTGTGCCTGGAATTGCCTCGGTACGGTCGCCAATTGCGTGGTCAGGTCCGCGATCCTGGCAGTCGTCTTGTCGGAGGCCGATCGCGCTTCCTGGCGGAGTTGCGAGACCGTCGCACCGCTTCGCTCACGCGTCGCCTTGACATTTTCGTGAAGCTGATCAATCACCGCGTGGCTCTCCATCTCCGTAGCCTGGCTGATCACGCGAAGCTGCTCGATCTGCGCCCTGGCTTCGGCGAATTCTTGTTCCGCCTGACTGATGATGTCCTGCTGAGCCGTCCTCTTTTCCTTGGCCAGCGCGTTCGCAAACATCGCATTCTTCTCGATCGTGGCCTTCATGTGACGCTCGCGCGAGGCGAGCCGCGCTACAAGTTCAACCTTCCTGGCTCGCTGATGCTCCTTGATTTCCTTGATCGCGGCCATGGAACTGTCCTGGTTCGCCTTGGCTTCGGCGCGTCTTGATGTGAGCTGAGCCCACTGTGCTTGCGTCATCGCGTTGCGATCGAGCTCGGCAGCCCGGGCGCTGGCGAGCTTGGTCTGCACCTGGGTCATACCGATCTGTGCTTCGCTGAGAGATGGGGCAGGAAGACTATTGGCTTCCGCTTTCCGCAAGAAATAGGAATCCATGCTGTCGGTCTGGCCCTGCATACTGCTGTGATCCGCGACGGAAACATAGATCTCCTCACCGTCAGCCGCCTGCACGATCGCATACCGTCCACCGGTAAGATCGGAGTACCCATAATCGTACCCCATGTCCGATTTCACCGCCTGATTGGTTTGGTGCTGCTTCCCGTTTGAGAACAGCTTCTTGAACGGGTTTGAAGCACACCCGCCGACCGCTGAGACAAGAGCGATCCCCAACACGACACCACCGATGCCGGGGCGACGCAGGCCCCGAGCACCTACACGATCCAATAACATTGACATACCTGAACCTCCGATTTTCCCACGCAACCTTGTTTCGACAAAAAAGCCCATTTGGCCTATCAAACGTAATTGGGTTCTCTCACCCACGCACGAGCACGATTCCACAGTGATTCGGTTTCACAACAGGCTCGACTTAAACATAATCTAAGTACGATAAGGACAGGCTTCGGCCACAAGAACCGCTGGCATTATCGCGCATCGGTCGCACGTACCCAGACCGGCGCCGCTTCCGGTACCGAAGGTCCGGTGACGCGGGGCTCGAACCGGAACACGATCGAGAGACGAGCAGCGACAACGTGTTATGCCTCATCGCGCAGGCCGGTGCTGCAAGTTATGGCGCACCGAGCACGGCGGTGCAGGCACCGGCCCGCCGGCACGGAGACCGGGCGCTACACGACTTCGCTCGACCTACGAAGTGACTTCCGTCCCCCACCCCTTTCGTGCCCAAAGGAATGGGGCAACTCAAGCGGTGGACGGTACGGATGGGGAAGAGCGCAGTGACGGTGCGTTGCGTCGGGCCGCGCTTCCGATAGAATGCCCCCGGCTTACGATGGCGCGGGTCGCGTTTCGGCAGGATGAAGACAACGCACGGGATCGGGGCGGGCTCGATCGGCCCAAAGTCTGTTCTTCGGTTGGTTCGCACGAAACCACATGCCACAACGGACCCCTGATACGAACACCGAGCAAAAACTGTTACCGACGACGCCGGGCGGCGCTGCGGGAATGGTCGTCTCGCTGGTGATCTTCGGCGTGGGGTTGGCTACGTGCGTCGTGGGCCTGGTTCGGTACAACCTCGCCGGTCACGAGGAAGTTACGGTCACGGCGGCGCCGGAAGAACCGACGGTCACCGAGTCGGACGCCCCTTCACCCCAACCCGCATCGATCATCCCGGTGCCGGATGACATTGACCAGCTCGATCCCACCGTACGACAGGAACTGCGTTCGCGCGTCCGGCTCGCACGGCAGCACGAACGCACACCCGATGGGCGAGCCGACTTTGTTGGTGCGCTGGGACGCCTCGGCGCGTTCTACGAAGCCTACGGCTATTCTTCTTATGCGCTGGACTGCTACGCACTGGCCATCGACGCCGACTCTCGAGACGTGCGGTGGAAATACCACTGGGCCGTTCTCACGTACGCGCGCGGAGACGCAGATGCGGCAATAGAGGCCATGAGGCACGTCACTCGGCGCGAGGCTGATTACGGACCGGCTCACCAACGGCTCGGGATGATGCTGCTGGCGACGGGCGCGTACGGGGAGGCCGATCAGAGTTTCCAACGAGTTGTGGCGCTTCATGCCGAGGCCGCATCGGGCTACGTCGGTCTCGGGCGGACCCTGCTCGCTACCGGAAAACTCGACGAAGCCGCCGAGCAGTTTCGCCGGGCGCTCGATAAGGACATGCGCAACGGACAGGCGCACTATCTGCTCGGGCAGACCTATCAGCGACTCGGGCGGGGGCGAGCCGCCCGCAACGAGTTCGCCCGCGGCGCGCGGTCTGCTGCCGACGCGCTTCCCGACCCATGGCGTAGCGATCTGACAACCGCGCTGGTCGGACCCAAGGCGCGACTCAGCTATGCCCGATCCATCGCACAAGCAGGGCGGATTGACGA
Organism: Planctomycetota bacterium; assembly: GCA_022561415.1. The sequence goes on along the minus strand of JADFRH010000094.1, from coordinate 3,620 downwards.
GGCGATCGAGCTCCTCGCGGAGTTGCATTCGATCTTCCCGATGGACGTCGACGTGGCCAATAGCCTAGCCGCGGCGTATCTGCAAGACGGACACCCCGAGCTCGCGCTGCCGGTACTCCATGCCGCCGCCGACACGGGACGTCGCTCGTATCTGACCTATGCTCACCTGGCGTCGACCCTAATCAAGATGGGCGACCTCGAGGCGGCACTCGATTTCGCTGTCGAAGCGACTGAGATCGCACCCATGACCGCCCACGGGTACTTCGTCAAGGGACGGGTGCTCTTCACGATGACGCGCGACGACGAGGCGTTGGTCGCGTTTCGCAAGGCCGCGGAACTCGACCCGCGCCAGGGCGAAGTCCACTTTCGCCTCGGGCTCACGGCCGCCCGGCTCGGTCGGCACATCGACGCCATTGAATCGCTGGAGACGGCGGCCGCGTTCTCGCCGAATTCGGTGATCCCGCTGTACAACCTCGGCATGATCCACGGGCGGGCGGGTCGTTACGATCTAGCGGCCGAGGCGCTCGAGCGAGCGTTGAAGATCGCCCCTTTCGACTCGAAGATTCGAACCGCACTTGAACGCGTTGAGAAAGAAAAACGCAACCGTTAGGAGCTGCGAACCGGTGAGCTGGCAAACGCAAGAGAGCCGTCGATAACCATGAGTAAGACCCAGACCAGTCGAAGTCACCGCGGGGCCGGGAGGATGCGCCTTGCGCCGCTGGTGTTGGCCGTCGCCGGCGTGCTGCTCGCCGTTGTTGGCGCGACACTACTTCGACAGGCCGGAGAGCAAGACGTCGAGACGGCCGGCTCTTCACTCTTCACGCTTCACTCTTCACTAACAACATCGTGGTTCGAGGAAGTCGCGCTGGCAAGCGGAATTGATTTCCAGACCGACGTGGGGCACGACGAGAGGTTTTACCTGCCTGAGAGCATGGCCGGTGGTGTGGGCCTGCTCGACTACGACAACGACGGGTACCTCGACGTTTACTTCGTCCAGGCCGGTCGCGTCGCCGGGTGGCAGAAGGACGAACCCGGCAACCGCCTCTTCCATAACCGAGGCGACGCGACGTTCGAGGAGGTCACCGCCTCGGCCGGCGTGGGCGATATCCACTACGGAACGGGCTGTGCGACCGGCGACTTCGACAACGATGGCTGGACCGATCTCTATGTGACGAACGTCGGCGCCAACATCCTTTACCGAAACCGGGGCGACGGGACGTTTACGGATGTAACCCAGGGTGCCGGCGTGGGCGACGAGGGCTTCGGCTCGAGTGCGGCCTTTCTCGACTACGACCGCGACGGGGATTTGGATCTGTACGTCGTCAATTACATTCAGTGGTCCGCGGACACGGAAGTGGACTGCATCGGATTCGCCGGCGTTGCCGACTACTGTACGCCATCGGCCTATCTCGCCCCGCAGCCCGATACGCTCTATCGAAACAACGGCGACGGCACGTTCACCGACGTGTCCGAGGAAGCGGGCATTCACGTGCGATTCGGAAACGGGCTCGGGATCGTGTGTGGAGACTTCAACGGCGACACGCTCACGGATATCTGCGTGGCGAACGACCTGATGGCCAACCAGTTGTGGATCAACCGGGGTGATGGCACGTTCCGCGACGAGGCGCTCGAGCGCGGCCTGGCCTACAGCGGCAACGGCATGGAGGAGGCGGGCATGGGCATACACGCGGTGGACGTCGACAACGACGGTGACCTCGACGTCATCATGGCTCACTTCGCCGCACAGACCAACACGTTCTATCGAAATGTTGACGGCTTCTTTTTCGACGAGACATCGCAGGCCGGTCTCGATTCGAGCCGACCCTTTACGGGCTTCGGAATCGCCATGCACGACTTCAACAATGACGGCCACATCGACATCTACGTTGCCAACGGCCGGGTCGTGCAACGCCGCGGAACGCCGAGCGGCCAAGACCCGTACGCCGATGAGAACCAACTCTTCGTGGGAATCGCCGATGGTACGTTTCGAGAAGAGTTGCCGCGTGGTGGAACGCCTGAGCCGCTCGTACACTCGAGTCGCGGCGCGGCGTTCGGCGATCTCAACAACGACGGGTTCATCGATATCGTCATCGCCAACCGAGACGGACCGGCTTATGTGCTGAGGAACCGGGCCGGTGCCGACCTGCAAGCAGGCATTGACGGTCGACACTGGATCATGTTCGACGTGCGCAACCAGCATGGAGCCCCTGCGATCGGCGCGCGCGTCACGATCGAGGTGGCGGGCAACGAGCGAGTCCGAGACGTACGCACGGCCTACAGCTACTGCGCAGCGAACGACCCGCGCGTCCATTTCGGGCTCGGGGAGATTGCGCGCGTGAGCCACGTCCGCGTCACCTGGCCCGACGGCGCCGCGCATGACTTCGGAGCGTTCAACGCCGACCAAATCGTGACGCTCAAGCGACCCCGATCGTAGCGCTCAACGATCAAGTGTAGCGTCGGGGCTTGTCCCCGACGTGGATCCAGCAAGCCGGTGGAACACCGACTCCGAGCCGCAGGCCCCGGCGCGCAGGGGCGCGCCAGGACGGACCCCCTGCGTCAACCGCTCAGCCGCGGGCTATAGCCCGCGCGGACGTCCGCGCAACCTGATGTTTGCGGCTCACGAAGAAACGTGCCCGACGCCGACTCTGTCACGCACCACCCACAGTACGGTGTCATCTGTCGAATTGATAGGCTCAATTCTCTGACGGCTTCGATTCGATTGACGCGGGCGCATCTTCGTCTTTGAGTTGGTTGAGACGCTCTCGCCATTCGGCGGCCTTCTTGTCGTAGCCTTTGTCCGGCTCGGCGGCGTGCAAGGCTTCGTAAAGCTTAATAATGCGGGATAGCGCTCTGCGGGTTTCGTGGCCGGATTCGCCTTGGACGGCATTGAGTCTTTCGTAGCTCTCAAGAAGCAGTGGCTCCGCCTCGGCATATTTGCCCAGTGCCGTCAGGCATTCGCCGAGAACGCTCTGTGAGGCTGCAAGGTCCGGATGGTCCTCGGGAAGCGACGCACGCAGAAGGTTCAGCCCTTCGTTGACGACCTGTTTCGCTTCGGCGGCGTCGCCTTTGCCGATCAGCACCTCGCCAAGACCCACGAGGCATGACCCGATGTTCGGGTGGTCGCTCCTCAGCGTGCGCCGCCCGATTTCAATCGCCTCCCGATACATCCGCTCGGCCTCGTCCGGATCCCCCAGCGCAAACCGTGTTTCGGCCCAGCCGATGACGGAATTCAACGTTGAAGGATGCTCCTCGCCAAGCACGCGTCGCCTGATCTCGAGCGTCCGGCGGCGCAGCTTCTCCGCCTTCGTGTACCGGCCCTGGTCGTGAAGCGAAATGGCCAGATTGTTCATCGACGACAGCGTATTTGGATGCTCCTCACCGAGCACGCGGCGCCTGATCTCGAGCGTCCGGCGGTGCAGCTTCTCCGCCTCCGCGTACCGGCCCTGGCCACCAAGCGCAACGGCCAAGTTGTTCATCGACCTCAGCGTACCGGGATGCTCTTCACCGAGCACGCGGCGCTTAATCTCCAGCGTCCGGCGGTCAATCGCGTCCGCCTCCGCGTACCGGTCCTGGCTCCTTATTGCAATGGCCAGATTGCCCATCGACCTCAGCGTATCTGG
>JADFRH010000093.1 GCA_022561415.1 Planctomycetota bacterium | reverse complement strand
CGCCACGCCCGGCTACACCCGATTGTCGCCACAGCTCGATCCGCTCCAGGGCATGCCCATTACCGGTGAATTACAGCCAGGCGCCGGCGTCGCGCTTTCCGCGATTCACCGGAACATCGACGAGTCGCTGGAATCGCGTATCCGACTCGCCATCGGCGACGAGACCGCGGCCACCGCACGTGGTGGGGCGCTCGTTCGCATGGAGTCGTTCTTCGACGATCTCAACCGAATCGGCGTGGGGACACGGCTCGACGAGTTCTTCGCCGCCTTCGACGAGCTGCTCAATGCGCCCGAGGACATTGCGATACGCGATCTGACCGTTAGCGCCGGTGTAGCGCTGAGCGACTCGATCCGCAATCTCCGCTCGCAGCTCACGGGCCTGGGCGATGACGTGGATGGACAGATCGGTTCGCTCGCGGACAGCGCGGATGCGCTGGCTCGCCAGATCGCTCAGCTCAACCGAGAAATCACCGAAGTCGAGGCCGGTCGGCCGGCGCAGGCAACCGGTCTGCGTGACCAACGCGACGGGCTTCTGCGCCAGCTCAGCGAGATCTTCGACGTCACCGTTCGGGAGCAGGCCGACGGGACGATCAACATTTACATCGGCGGCGAGACGCTGGTTCAGGGAAGCATCGTCCGTGGGCTCATTGCCTCGGAGGAACTCGACGGCGAGCAGGCCCGAACGTCCATCCGTTTCGCCGACACCAACCAGCAAGTTCAGGTCCGCGCCGGTACGCTCGCCGGGCTGCTTTCCGTTCGAGATCAAGACTCGCGCATTGCCATGCTCGACCGGTTGGCCGAGGCGATTATCTTCGAGGTGAACCGCATTCACGCCGATGGGCAGGGCTCCAGCGGGTTCACGTCCGTCATCGGCGCGGCCGATGTGTTCGACCCGGATGCTGCTCTCGACAGCGCAGCGGCCGGGCTCGCCCAAACGCCGGACAACGGCACCTTCTACATTACCGTTGTCGACGACGCGACGCAGACTCCGGTTGCCCACCGCATCGACGTTGTACTCGATGGCACGTCGCAAGGTGCGACCCTGGCGTCCTTGGCCGCCGACATCAGCGCGCAAGTCGACGGCGTTACGGCCTCAGTGACCAACGACAATCGACTACGTCTCGATGCGGATGCGGGTGTCTCTTTTATGTTCGGATTTGACGGTCAGGATGCGCGACCCGACACCTCGGGTGTTCTCGCGGCCCTCGGAATCAACACGTTTTTCTCGGGATCAGACGCGCGCAGCATCACCGTCAACGAGACGTTGAAAGCGCAGCCGTCGCTGCTGGCGTCCGCGTCCGTCTTCCTTCCCGGTGATGGGACCATCGCCGGGCGCATTGCGCAGTTGGGCTCAGTCTCCAGCGGCAAGCTCGATGCAGCGTCGATTCCCGAGTTCTATCGCTTGATGGCCAACGGTGCCGCCATCGCGACGGCGGCGGCGCTGGACGACGTCGACGCGACATCGTCGATCTTGATTTCGCTTCAAACACAGCGGGAGAGTATCAGCGGCGTCAACCTCGACGAAGAGGCCATTCAGTTGATCAAGTTTCAACGGGCGTTTCAAGGAACAGCCCGGTTTATCGGTGTGGTGGATGATCTGCTCGCGGAGCTGATCACCCTTGTTAGGTAGGTTTCGCCCGGATTGTTCCGGGGCAAGCAGAACCGCGACTGTCAGAGAGCGGTTCTAACGAGTAAACGGATCATGGCGATCAGTCCCATACAAGTTACGCGAATCAGTCACAACCTCCGTGCGAGTTTCGTGACCGAGTCGCTCCGGCGGACGCAGCGCGAGCTCTTTGCGGCTCAGGCGCGCATCGCTTCGGGCAGGGCGTTCGTCTCTGCGAGCGAAAACCCGATCGCCGCGGGGCGCGTGTTGGACCTTCGCAGCGCGCATGCCCGGCAGGATCAGTTTGTCGCCAACCTGCGGCAGGGCGCCAATTTCCTTGGCGCCAGCGAGAGCGCAATGCTCGAAATCAACGAACTGCTTATCGAAGCGGGTGCCGTGGCCAGCCAGAACGTCAGCAACCTGACCAGCGCCGAAGAACGTGAGGCCGAGTCGGTTGTGATCGCTGCCATCCGGGAACAGATCGTCGCCGTTGGAAACCGAAGCCTGCTCGGTCGATTCATTTTCGGCGGACGCATGACGACGGACCAACCGTTTCGATCCGCGCTCGGGGGAGTTGCCTACGTGGGCGATACGTCCGAGCTGGTTACGCGGGTCGATGACGGGCTGCTCTCGTCCATTAGCACACCGGGCAACCTCGTGTTTGGTGCGCTGTCCGAGTCCGTGTCCAACGGTGTAGACCTGTCGCCACTGCTCACGGAGACGACGAGACTGGACGACATCCACGGAATCGATCGGACCCGACTCGAGAGCGGTACGCTCGTTCTCAACGAGGTAGGCGGCACCGGAACCATCCATGTGGATTTGAGCGACGCCGAGACCCTCGGCGACGTAGTGACACTGATCAACGAAGCATCGTCTTCAGGAACGGCCGGGTATTCGGCGGCCTTGGGGGCGGCGGGCTTGGAGATCACGCCGGGCGCGTTGCCTCTTTCGATTACCGACACCGTGGGAGGGGCGATCGCCGCCAGTCTGGGAATCTTTGTGAAACGCGCGACGTCCGAGCCCATTACCGGGCAAGCGCTGCTAGCGCGCCTGACGCGCCTGACGCCGGTCGCGGAGTTGGCCGGCGGATCCGGAATCGATCTCGATGGCGGGCTGATCATCAACAACGGTGGCAAGAGTTTCTTCGTTGATTTCAGCGATGCCCAGACGGTCCAAGACATCATCAACACGATCAACCGGGCCGGGGCCTCTGTGCGGGCGCGCATCAACGACGCCCACACCGGCATCGATCTGTTCAATCAGGTTTCCGGGACGTCGCTGACGATCGGCGAAAACGGCGGCACGACTGCGGCCGACCTGGGCATCAGGACGTTCGACGAAACGACGGCTCTTGCAAAGCTCAACTCCGGGCTCGGTGTTTCAATCGAAGAAGGAAAAGACGACCTGCGCATCACGGCGCGGGACGGATCGATCGTCGATGTGAATCTGGACGGCGCCGTGACGATCGGCGATGTGATCACTCTGATCAATACGGCGGCGACCGACGCCGGCGTCTCGGTGACGGCGCTGCTGGCCACAACCGGGAACGGGCTTCGAATCAGCGATGAGACGGCCGGAGACGGCGACCCGATCGTTTCCATCTTGAACCTGTCGAGCGCCGCGGACGATCTCGGTCTGACCGGCGTGGGCGTTGACGAAGACGGCAAGCTCGTCGGCCGTGACGTCAACCCGAACCGTACGAACGGGATCATTGATGCGTTGTACGAGCTCGAGCGGGCGCTGATCGCCGACGACACCCGCGCGATCACGATCTCGGCGGACCGGCTCGCCGGCCTGGCGGACAATGTCATTCGCTCCGAAGGGATCATCGGCGCTCGATCGAGATCGGTGCAGGCGAAACTGGCACAGATGCAAGACGCGGCCTTTGCCACGGAACTGTTCCTTGCCGATATCGAGGGGCTCGATTTTGTCGAGGCCGCGACGCAGATGCAGTCGGCGTTGACGCAGATTCAGGCGAATCTGCAAACGAGTTCGGCGCTGCTCAACCTGTCGATTCTGGATTTTCTGAGATGAAAATCGTGGGCACGAAAAAGAGTATGACGGTTGATGCCATGAGTTGGAATCAACGCGGGGATCTTGTCGGACCGCAAACGGGCCTCGCCGTCCGCCAAGCGGCCTTGCCTTCGACACTCCGCTTCAGAAGATAAAATGGTTACCCGGCCGTAAAGGTCGGGGCGCGACGCATGGAGTGTCGCGTGAGGCACGACGCCGTAGCGATCACCGCACAAGCGGTGACGGCGCGACGGCATAGCCGCTTTGCGGTTGTCGAGCCGTCAAATGTTGGACTCGTAGTTGGAGACTCGCGATGATTATTAGCACGTCGCGGTTCGGACAATTGGACGTGGACCCGGAACGCCTCGTCACGTTTGACGACGGCATTCTCGGGTTTCCCAAGGAGCATCGGTTCGCCCTGATTCAAACCGGGGAAGGGAGCGGCTTCTATTGGCTCCAATCTGTCGATCGTGTGGACCTCGCGTTTGTGGTGTGTGACCCCCGTCTTTTCGTGGCGGACTATCAGGTGCCGGCGAAGCTCGCGGATCTGGAGTGCATCGGCATCACGGATCCGGATCAGGCACAGGTATTCACGATCGTCAACAAGGTAGATGGTCTTTTGACCGGCAACTTCCAAGGGCCTTTGGTTGTCAATGTCGCGAATCGACGCGCGAGGCAGCTGGTCCTGAGCGACAAGCGATATTCGACCCGACAGCCTCTTATGCGCGTGCCCGCACCTGTGGCGCTCGAAAAGACGGCCTAGTTTTTTGACGGAAGAGCCGCTTTGCGGCTGGTCGAAGTCGTTTGCTCTGGACTACAATTACTTGACACCTAAGGCCAATGCACGCCGAGGAGCGTCTTTGATGCATGGGTTTTGGATCGATACGGGAAAGTCGGTACGGGGCGATATTGCGTTCCCCGCCATGCCGCCCGTGCGGCGATCTCAAATCCGGCCCAAGACGCCACGACCCGGCAAGGAAGGAGCCGACCATGTTGGTGCTTTCAAGACAGCGCGATGAGACGATTATGATCGGCGATGACATCGAGATCACGGTCGTTGACATTCGAGGTGACAAGGTGCGCCTGGGCATCAACGCGCCCCGAGAGATTCAGGTTCATCGCAAGGAAGTGTACGACGCGATCAAGCGAGAGAATCAGCAGGCCTCTAAGCTGGACCCGCGCGATGTGTCGGACGTCGCGAAGAACGGTGCCCGACCCAAGGGCTCTCAGCCCGATTCACAAGCGGCCGATCGGAAGAGTGGTTCGACGCCGCACGCAAAAACGATCGCCGAAAAGGACGGAGTGCCCGCAGCGCCCGGCACGCCCTCCGACCCCGATCGGTCGAAGGCGACCGACGAAGGTAAGTAACGCGTTTCCGTAACAAGGACGTTTCAAGATACGTCGCGACGGCATAGCCGCTTGGCGGTCGTATCAAATTTAATCAGGGAGGATTTCCCATGTCACGAATCAATAGCAATGTTCCGTCGCTCATCGCTCAGCGGCACTTACAAACTTCGCAGAGCGCGCTGCGCGTTTCGCTGGAGCGCCTCTCCAGCGGTCTACGCATAAATCGGGGAGCCGATAACCCCGCCGGATTGATCGTATCCGAGCGACTGCGATCCGAGATATCCGCCGTCAAACAGGCCATGAACAACTCGGCTCGAGCGATCAACGTGATCGCGACGACCGAAGGCGCGCTGGACGAGGTTCAGACCCTTCTTACCGATATCCGGGGGCTGCTCGTCGAGGCGGCGAACAGCGGTGCGTTCTCGGATGAGGAGATAGCGGCCAACCAGCTCCAGATCGATAACGCGATCGACTCGATCACACGCATCGCCAACACCACGACGTTCGCAGGTCGTAAACTACTCAACGGTGAACTCGACTACGTCGTGAGTGGAACCAACACCACGCAGCTCGCGGACGTCAATGTTCAGGCTGTTACCTTCGGAAGCCAGTCATTCGTGGGCGTCACGATCGATGTTTCCCAGTCTGCGCAGCAGGCGGAACTGACGTTTGCCGGCCCGGGACTCAGCACCGCCGGTGCAACGATCGAGCTGCGGGGCAACGACGGCATCATTTCACTCACCTTCCCGGCCAGTATGACCACCGTCGACATGGCGTCGGTGATCAACCTGAATCTCGACGCGACGGGAATCACGGCCTCGGCTACTGGCATCGGCGGTTCAGCGGGTTTGAGTATGACCAGTTCCGAATACGGAAGCCGGGCGTTCGTCTCCGTCTCCGAAGTCGGATCCAACGGTGTCTTCTCCGTCACCAACCGAGCGGGCGTTGTGGACGGGCGTACCGAGGGTCGTGATGCGGCCGTCACTGTCAACGGCATTGCTGCGGCGACCGACGGTCTCAAGCTTTCGTTCAGCTCGACCTTGCTCAAGGTCCAAGCGACGCTGCAGGAGGCATTCGGAAGCGGAGCGATTTCTCTTGGAACTTCGAGCTTCGCCATCACCGAGGGTGGCGCGTTGTTCCAGCTTGGACCACAGGTCAACACCAACCAGCAGGCCAACATCGGGGTCAAGAGTATGCAGGCCAACAAACTCGGTAATTCGATTGTTGGGCATCTCTCCGATCTGCAGAGCGGCCAAATCAACGCGTTGTCGACCGGAAACTTCCCGGCAGCGTCGAAGATCGTCGAAGTGGTCATCACGCAGGTGGCCGTGCTTCGCGGGCGGCTCGGTGCGTTCGAGCGCAACACGCTCCAGCCCAACATCCGGCAGCTTCAGATCACCGCCGAGAACCTCACGGCCTCGGAGTCGGTGATCCGTGATACGGACTTCGCTGCGGAAACCTCAGAGTTGACGCGGGCGCAGATCCTGGTCCAGGCCGGCAACAGCATCGTCTCGATCGCCAACGCGCAGTCGCAGAACGTGCTGGCATTGCTCGGCGGATAACGTCTGCTTCAGTTGAGTCTCTCGCAGCGCCGGTCCACGGGTCGTAACCAACGTGGATCGGCGCTTATTTTTTCCCCGCCGCCCTTTGTTGCTGAAAGAACGCGCGCAGCAGGTCGCCGCATGCATCGGCGAGAATGCCACCGCCCATCTGCGTGGAATGATTGAGCCGAGGATCATCGAGGATGGTGAACAGCGACACGCAAGCCCCGGCCTTGGGGTCCGTCGCGCCGAACACGAGCCGGCCGAGCCGCGCCACGACGATCGCCCCGGCGCACATGCAGCAGGGCTCGAGCGTGACGTACATCGTACAGTCATCAAGCCGCCAGCTTCCCACGTGTGATGAGGCCGCCGTCAAGGCGAGCATTTCAGCGTGCGCAGTCGGATCGCCAAGCAACTCACGTTGATTGTGCCCCCGGGCGATAATGCGCTCGTCCCGTGCGATCACCGCTCCGATCGGCACCTCGCCCTCGTCAAAGGCGGCCTGGGCCTCCCCGAGCGCGGCACGCATGAATCGCTCGTCCTGCTCCACCGACTCGGGCTCGAGGCGTGTTTCGTCCGGTCCGCGGGGCATCAGATCTCGCCGAGAAACCCGAGACGCTCCTGGAGTTCGTCCCTGGGCGCAGACCAATTCAGGGACACCAAGGCCTCGATCTTGACACGCAGCCGCTGAGCGATGCGCGCGGCGAACGCCGATCGCTCCTCGTTGGTACCCGCGAACTCGACCGGATCCGGCAGGGACCAGTTGGCCCGCAGCGGGGCGCCGCCGAAGGCGGGGCACGGCTGCGCGGCGGCCCGGTCGCACACGGTGATCACTACGTCAATGGGTACCGCGGCGAATTCGTCCCAGCTCTTGGACCTCTGATTCTCGTAAGAAACGGCCATCTGCTCCAAGGCACTAATCGCGAGTGGGTGGATGTAGCCGGCCGGGTGCGAGCCGGCGCTGAGTGATTCGACCCGCTCGTCTGCGATGTGCCGCAGAAGCGCTTCCGCCATCTGCGAGCGGCAGCAATTCCCGGTACAAAGGAACAAAATCTTTCGCTTGGCCATCTAACGAGCCTCGAGGTGCGACCCCAACCGGTCGTCACCATAGCAAGCGTCCGCGGCTTTCTCGACAGGATCCGCAGCCCGGCATGGTAGCCCGAGGGTTCCGGGCTCGCAAGGAAGGGGCTGCATCAGAAGATGCCGTCCTGCGTCAGAACGTTATCGCCGGGAGGGTTCCTGTGGCTTGGCCGACGATTGTGCCGACCGAAATCGATTCGAAGTCCACAAGGACTCCGTCCACCGGCATCGCCGCAAGAAGCAAACCAACCGCAGCGATAGCGCGAAGGCGCGCTGCTTCCGATACGATCCATGCGTTCCCCACTCGCACCGGGCTATCGACGGATTCCCCGGCCGTTCTCGAAGTAGGGTGGCGCCCCTGCCGGTCTGAAATCCCGATCGGCATCGGCCCCAACAAATCGCTCCAAGCCATCCCCGCGCAGTCCGACCCTGCCGGCGAACCCGAAGGCCAGCCAGGGACGGAGGAGGAGATTGAGTGAGGTAAGCCGGGCCGCCCCCCACAGCGGTGGGAAAGATGCTCGAAAGCGTAA
>JADFRH010000092.1 GCA_022561415.1 Planctomycetota bacterium | reverse complement strand
CCCGGACCGTTCGACCCTATCGATCTCGGACCACTCCTCGATCTCAAAAACCTTCCCGACATCGCTGCGGTAATTGCGAACCCCGACGTTAAGGGGGAACTCCCCCGGGCCGAGGCGGCTGACAAGTTCAGCAGCTTTCGTGAGGATCACGCAGATCCGGCCAAAGACGTGTTCAGCACGTTCGCGCCCTACTTGGGCACGACGACCCCGCGGAAGGATCGCGAGGCGTGGGCTGACAGAGGCTACGAATGGGTCGATCGTCTAGTAGCCTTTCTCAGCCAGGCCCGAAAGACGGGTGAGATCGCGGTCGAGCATGCGGCGTTGCGTGATGCGATCCAGTCCATCATCGAGCGTTACAAGCGCATGTGGCGCGAGAAGGTGCAAGAGACGCCGGACCGACACCCTCTCGCCAAGCACTTCGGGCCGGCGGTTTCGGGGGGCAACTCGGCCGTGGCGGGCGACCGGAGGCTAGACTGCGACAAGAGAGAGCACAAGGATCTTTCCGACGACACGCTCACATCTGGAAAATCAGAATGGCGTCCACCCGAAGGCTACGTCGGCACAAAAGACATTCAACATTCGCGCCGCTTTGATAAGGGCGGCAAGAACCCCGTCTCGTCAACGATCCAGCGCTGGGTTAAACGCGACAAGCGTGAGGCACAGGAAACCAATCGCGAACCGATACGCATCGTGCAGGCTCCCGACACACACGAGAACTACTACCCCGAGGCTTGGATTCACGAACAGATCAGGCGTTGGAGTCCGCGCAAGCCAACTGCGTAAGCGATTTGCGTAAAGCGTAAGTGCTGTTACGCATTGAAACGCATCAATTCTTGGTGAACACTTCCCTTGGAACCTGATTGGAGGTGTTCTGAATGTCTCGCAACAACTGTGATCTTGTGACCGCCGAGCGCGTAGCCGAACGCTTCGGTGTCACCGTGGGGACCGTGAATTCATGGGTCCGTGGCGGGCTTGTCCCGTACATCCGTGTATCCAGGCGGACAGTGAGATTTAGGCTCGACCAAGTAGAGCAAGCCCTTACCCATCGAGTGAACCCATCGAGCGTAGGCACGGGGGCAAGCCGATGAGCGTAAGCCCCGCACCGACTCACCACACGGAACAACTCGCCGTCGGTGCCAAGCAACTCGGGACGATCCTCGGGCTCTCCGAACGGACCATTCGCCAGCTCGACGCGGGCGGCAAGCTACCGCGTCCCGTCAAGATCGGCGCGCGGTCAGTCCGTTGGCCGGTGGATGAGGTCCGCGATTGGCTCGCGGCCGGATGCCCCGATCGCGCGAGCTGGGAAGCAATCCGCAAGAATGGGAGGCCGCCACGATGAGCGAAAAAAAAGGCCCGGCCACCGGCAGTGGTCCGGGCGAGAATCGAAGCACTCGCAATCCTATCCGAGAATACGATCCGGTACAAGAGGTTCTCTCACGGCTGCAAGGCGTCCAGGAAACCGGCCCCGATTCCTACATCGCGCGTTGTCCCGTTGTGACGCATGGAAAAGGTCGCGGCGATCGGAACGCCTCGCTTACGGTATCGCGTGGCGACGACTGGCGCGCGCTTGTGCATTGCCATGCCAATTGCCAGACGGACGCGGTGCTCGAAGCCTTGGGGATGACGGCCCGCGACCTGTTCCCTGGAAACGGCGACGGAACGGCGGAATCCAAGTCTCGAATTGTCGCAACCTACGACTACTGTGGCGAACACGGCGACCTTCTGTATCAGTCTGTCCGCTACGACCCAAAAGCCTTCAAGCGACGGCGACCGGACGGCAAGGGCGGCCATCGCTGGAACATGCAAGGCGTGTCGCTTGTGCTCTACAACCTGCCGGAATTACTTGCCCGTCCGAACGATCTGGTTTTTCTGGTCGAGGGTGAAAAAGACGTTGCGTCTTTGCAGGCCGTCGGTCTCTTGGCGACGACATTCATCGGCGGTGCGAATGCTTGGCGTGACGAATACGCCGAGGCGCTACGCGGCCGTCGTGTCGTGATTCTCGGCGACAACGATAAGGCTGGCCGGGATTTGGTCCAGCAAGAAGCCGAATCGCTGAGCGGCAAAGCGGCGGACGTTCGCGTACTGGACCTTGGCCTCACTGAGCCGCATGCCGACGTCACCGACTGGCTCGCGGATCATACCGCTGAGGAACTGCTCGCGATCGTTGAGGCCACGCCGCAATACAAACCAGGCACAACAACAACGGCAACGCGACCGGCGAACCCGTACCGGCCACACGTCCTGAGCGTTTGCCTCTCGGACGTCACGCCCGAGGATGTTCATTGGCTTTGGCCGGGACGGATACCTTTTGGCAAGATTACGCTGCTGATCGGCGATCCTGGCTTGGGCAAGAGTTTCTTGTCGCTCGATCTTGCCGCGAGGTTTTCGACCGGCACGCCCTGGCCGGACGCAATCGACGAAGAAACCGAGGCGGGTAGCACTGTCATACTGAGCGCCGAAGATGGCCTGGCCGACACAATCCGCCCGAGGTTGGACGCGGCCGGGGCTGACGTGACGCGCATCCATGCCATTACCGCAGTGCAACGAAGCGCGAATGGGGAACCGGCGTATTTCAGTCTTGCCGACGACATTCGGTCGCTCGAAGCGCACATTGAGGAGACGGGTGCGAAGCTGGCGATCATCGACCCTGTGACGGCCTACTTGTCCGATAGCGACGGTAACAGCAACACGGCGATTCGCTCCATTCTCGGCCCGGTCGCGGGTATGGCGGAACGTCAGAATTGTGCGGTCATATGCATCACGCACCTGAACAAGAACAAGGACGCGAAGGCGATCTATCGTTCGATCGGGTCGATCGCGTTCATAGCGCAGGCAAGGATGGCTTGGGCAGTGATCGAAGACCCGGACGACGACAAGCTGCGGCTCTTCCTACCGGCTAAGACAAATCTTGCCGAGCAACGGCCGGGACTGCGGTTTCACATTGAAGACACGCAGATCCACTGGCACCTGGGCGACGTGAAGATGAGCCCGGACGAAGCAATCGCCAGCGGCAGCGGCACAGACCGAACCGAGCGCGCCGAGGCTATCGATTGGCTAACGGACTATCTGGCTACCGGTCCCGCGCTGGCCACGGACCTCACGGCAGCCGCCAAGGCTGAGGGGCACAGTTGGCCGACGGTCCGCAGAGCACAGAAGGCCTTGGGGATTCACCCGATCCGCAAGGGCGAGGGCCGTGATCGTCCGTGGTATTGGGAGCTTCCAAGTGAGATGGCATAGCAACCCACGAATAGGCGCTCACCCCCTGGGGGTGGGATGTGAGCACCTAATCAGAAACCCATTCTTGAGGTCGCTGGGGAGTATTATGAATAGGCGCTCACACTTTTGCCCCAGAGAGTGAGCACCTATTGACGGACCCGCTGCCATGACCAACGAATCGAGCAAACGACCCGACCTAAAGGGCGTCCGATGCGGGGACGCGGCTGCAGGCGGCACCGGCGGTTTACGTGCCGACCGCCTGTCCGAGATCGTCCCGTGCGGATGGGAACCGGCATCGTAGCGGACAGCTTGCGAAGCTGAGGCCGTCGGGACGCCAATTGACGATCCGAGCCTGTCGGAATCGGAATGCACTTGACACGATATCCGGTGTGTGATATACTGTAGGTATGGAAACGAACCCTGACAATGAGCTGGCCCGCCTGATTCGGAAACGGTTCCGCGCGTCCGGGTGGAGTATTCGCCAGCTCTCCAAGCAGGCGGGCGTCTACTACTCGGCCTGCCACGGGTTCGTCAAAGGCACCCGAGACGCGACGCTTGCGACGGCCTCCGCGTTCTGCGAAGCGCTCGGCTTGGAGCTGCGCCCGGTCGGTCGCGGGAAACGGAAAGGGTAGGTGCAATATGGCACGAATCTACAAGCCTGTGAAAGGGAAGGGTCGGAAGTGGTACATCGACTACGTTGACGGACTCGGCATCCGGCGACGTGTGGCCGGTTTCAGAGACAAGCCAGCAACCGAACAACGTGCCGCTGAGTTGGTGCGACGCGCCGACCGAGAGGCGTCCGGTCTGGTCGATCGTTTCGAGCAACACCGGAAGCGACCTTTGACCGCTCACGTTGACGACTACCAGCGGCACCTAGCCGACAAGGCGTCACCGCACCACGTCGCCACGGTGATTCCGCGCGTGCGCAAGGTCTTGGCCGGTTGCCGGTTCACATACTGGCCGGACGTGAGCGCGTCCAAGGTCCAAGAGTACATCGGCGACCGGAAGCGCGACGGGCTTGGTGCCCAGACGTGCAACGACTACGGCCAAGCGATCCGGCAATTCTGCCGGTGGATGGTCCAAGACGGGCGAGCACCCGACAGCCCGGTGCAACACCTGAAAGGCGGCAACGTCCGCACGGATCGGCGACATGATCGACGGGCGTTGTCCGATGATGAACTGCGGCGACTACTCGACACGACGCGAAAGAGCGTGACCCGATTCGGCATGACGGGTGGAGACCGAGCGACGCTCTACACGCTCGCCGTCGAAACTGGACTGCGCCGCAACGAACTGCGGACACTCGTTTGGGGCGCGTGCGATCTGGACGGCGATTCGCCGAGCGTGACCGTCAAGGCGTCTTTCGCCAAGAGCGGGCGCGAAGACGTTCAGCCGTTGAAGCCGTCTACGGCGCAAATGCTTGGCCGCTGGCGCGATGAACGTGGCCCGGTGGACCGATTGCACTCCGTGTTCCCGTCGATGCCTGAAAAGACCGCTGCGATGATTCGGGCGGACTTGGCCGAAGCGGGAATCGAATACCGCGACGAATCGGGACGGGTGGCCGATTTTCACGCACTGCGGCACACGTTCGTCTCGGCCCTGGCCCGTGGCGGCGTTCATCCGAAGATCGCTCAGGCACTCGCCCGGCACTCGACAATCACGCTCACGATGGACCGCTACTCGCACACGGTCAGAGGCGACCTAGCGGACGGCCTGAATGCCCTCCCGGCGCTCGATCGAACCGACCCGACTGAGGAACGCCAGCGGGCAACCGGAACCTGTGACAACCGCTCGAAAGCGCGTGCCACTGGGAGTGCCAAATATGTGCCAAACGCATCGCATCGGAAAAGTAACCCGTTGCATCCCGTTGCACTTTCGGGAGAGAATGGCGCGGACGTGGCACAGCGAGGAAACGCTACGAAACAAGGGACGAAATGCACTCCGTTGCACGTCTATGCACCCCCTTGCACCGACGAAAAAGAACAGCGGGCGACGAGACTCGAACTCGTAACATTCAGCTTGGAAGGCTGATGCTCTACCAATTGAGCTACGCCCGCAGTATGGCCGAGCAGTGTAGCGTCACGTCGCTTGGTTCCGCAAGGAGCGGCATCCTGCGTTCGCTTTTCTCTCGGAAACCACAGCGTGCGTTGCCTGTCACATGTAACGCCGTTTCGCGCTCCAGCGGCTGGGGGCGGAATCCGAACTTGCGTGACCCGTTCCCGTGGCTCGTGTGGCTTGCCTAATGCGAGTCGGCCTCGCCGATGAGAAAGATTCGGTTTTTGCCGGCGCGTTTGGCGGCCAGGAGGGCGTCGTCGGCTTTCTTGAAGAGCTCTTCCCGCGTCGAGGCGTCCCAGGGGTAGGTCGCAAGTCCGCCGCTGATGGTCAGACGTCCTACGCCGGTCGGGCCGAGCAGCGGGAACTGCTGCGAGCGCAGCGACGCATTGAACCGGTCCAGCACGGCCAGCACACCGTCGGGATGTCGCGAGCCGGCGATGCGCGGGCCTTGGGGATCCCAAAACAGAACCGCGAATTCGTCGCCGCCGTAGCGTGCGACGACGTCCTGCTCGCGGCAGTGCTGCTGAAACAACTGCCCGGTGACGCGGATGATCTCATCGCCGGCGTCGTGGCCGAACTCGTCGTTGTAGGTCTTGAGGTCGTCGATATCGAACAGCAGAAGCGTCACGGGGAATCGATCGGCGCCGGCCTGGTGCAGAATCTGATCCAGTTTCTCGTTGACGTACCGGCGGTTGGGCAGGCCGCTGCACTCATCCGTCAACGCAAGTCGCTGCCAGTGGCGATGCTCGGAGGCGGCGTCGAGTAGGTTGCCGACGACCGCGGCGTATTGGGTGAGCCGTTCGACGTCTTGTAACGTATAGGGTTCGCCTTCGGGCTGGCCGATACAGAGCTGCCCAATGACGCCGGATTTCCCTTTCAGCGGCGCCGTAAGAACCGGCTGGGTCACGGCCTCACCGGACGTAGCGACGGCGCCTTCGACCACGACGGTGACGGCACGCGCTCCGAGTGCCTTGCGAATCAGCGGCGCGATGCGCTCGATCATCGCCATGGGCTTCTCGCCGATCGCGCTGAGTACGTCCGCCAACTGAGCCAACTCGTCGGGCGAAACGGGCGATGCGTCGGGCACCGGCATGACGGACTGGCAGAGCCCCCGGCGCGCCGGGGCTGGTTCGTCGATGCGGGCGTAGCCGATCGCATCATCCAGCTCGGTGCCGTCGAGCGGGTGGAGCAGGTAGCTGTCGGCGCCGCTTTCGAGCATGTCTCGCGCCAGCGGTTCCTGCTCGGTCGCGCAGCAGAGGATGAGCCTGATGCGATCGCCCCCGGCCTCACGCAGTCCGGCGATGGCGTTGCCGAGCTGCGGCAGCGACGGATCCACACAGGCAATCGCCGCGCGCGACGGCCTGCTAGCGAGGTCGGCGATGGCCGACAGATAGGAGGCGCAGGAGGCGATGGAAAAATCGGGGTAACGCGTGCGAAGCTCGTCCGCGATGTTCGCGCCGCACAGCCCGTCACCGACAACGAGCACGCGATCACCCGCAAACGGATCGGTTGTCGAGTCCGGGCCGGAGATCATACGCGGTCTCCTTCGTCGAATGGATCCACGGCGGAGGCCTCGGGCAGGTCGTCCCCCATCAAAGCCCGTAGCTCCTGGTCGGTCAGCAACGGTTCGTGCGGTCCTCGGATCGAAGCGTCTTCGCCTAGGGTTCTGTCCGGAGCGGCCGCGTCTTCGACGGGAGGGTGTTCGCCCGGACCGCGGCGAACGGGTCCACCGTCGCGACTTAGCCAGGGAACCTGGACCTGTGAATCGCGTTCCTCGACCGCAGGCTCGACCGGTTCGTCCGGCGCTGAGCCGCAGGCTTCAGCCTGCGCGGTGTCCGCGAGGGCTGAAGCCCTTGGCTCGGCGTCGTCGGCTTCGCGGGCCAGTCGATCGTCAAGCGCCGTATCGACTGGCCGAGCCAGTTTGCTGGTCCGTCGCGTGACCGGGTTCCGATCGCCCAGGCGATCGAGAACGTCGTCCGTCACGTCGGAGACGGCGCCGGACTCCAAAGCGCGGGCCTTGCGTGTTCCCTCGGCCGTCTCGCCGTAGATGTAGACGGGTAGATGGGGACGGGCGCGGGCGATGACGGTGAAAAACTCCAGCTCGAACGATCCCAGAACATCCATGCAGAGGATCAGGGCCCGAAACGAGCTTCCGGAGTCCTTGCAGACTCTTGCCAGGCCGCGGTAGACGTCGTAACAAGTCTCCACCGGCAGACCCACCGACCCCAGGCGCGTGTCCATATCGTCCGCGCACGCGGACCGGCCTGGGAAGGGGCGAACATGAAGCACGCTGCCGCTGGAATCGATTGAGGCGTCGGACACGTTATCGCTCGTTGGTTCGGAATACATAGGCCAATAGCGACCCGTAGGACTCTACCCGCCGACGTGGAGAAGGTCAACGGTTCGGGCACATTTCGGGGGAGCGGCGGCCGCCCCTGATCGTTCGCGCAGACAGGATGAACGATCGCGGCTGACGTTGTTGTGTGGAGAGTCCGATGGCTCGGCGCGGAGGCGCGGGCCAAGGGCTTCAACGTGCTGCTCGCCGGCGGCGCCAATCTGACGCGCGATCCGCGCAACGGGCGCACGTTCGAATATCTCTCCGAAGATCCGTTGCTGACGGGCGAACTGGTCGGCGCGGCGATCACCGGTATCCAATCGAACAACATCATCTCGACGATCAAGCATTTCGCGCTCAACGGGCAGGAGACCGGGCGCAAGTTCATCGACGTCAAGATATCCGATGCGGCGGCGCGCGAGAGCGATCTCCTCGCCTTCCAGATCGGCATCGAGCGCGGCAACCCCTTGTCGGTGATGTGCTCGTACAATCGCATCCACGGCAGCCAGGGCTGCG